>NZ_JBFRDK010000055.1:0-37182 GCF_052113545.1 Paenibacillus sp. TAF43_2 | reverse complement strand
CGTTTATTTCGGCCAAAAAGCAATCGATGCGCTGCCAAATCGCAAATATTAATCGTTATGGCAATTGAAGATAGGTAAATTACGAGACTGCAGAAGAGAAAAATCTCTTATGCAGTTTCGTTTTTCGCATTTCAAAGGAAATGATCACTATTTGATGAGGACGGATTGAATGTTTATGCTAAGCGGTTTATTTGCGAATCGTAGTATCCGTTTCAAGCTTTTATTTTATTTCGTCATCATTACTTTATTTTCAATCGCTGCGCTCAGCATTCTGGGCAGCACCTTATACAAAAATGCTATTGAAGAGGAAACGAACGCACATACGGTGCAAATGATGGATCAGGTAAAAAACCACATTGAAGTATACATAAAAGAAATGGATAACATTATTTATTATTTGTCGCAGGACGCGTCGGTCATCGAATTTATGAGAAGGTCGAATAACGAATCAGGGCAGCTGAAGCTGCTGGATTCTAAGGTGAGGAAACTTGAGAGGGTCTATATAGAGAAGCATGTAGAAATCGCTGGAGCGATGATTGTGAGCCGCAACAACCAGTTCGCAAGCAGCGGATTAGAGCCGATTACGAGAGATATCATGACGGAAGAGCAGTGGTATAAAAAAGCCGTTCTTCAGCCGGAGCATATTCATTTGTTCAGCCATCCGATAGGGAGAAATATTAGAGCAGAGCAAAATTTAAGCGCCGATCAGGTGCTGTCGTTCGTGCGGGCTGTAAAGGACCCGTTGACCGGCCAAGTGCTTGGCGTTATTTTGATCGATATGAAATTAGACATTATTCAGGCGATCGTAGAATCGGTATCGCTAGGGAAAAGCGGCTTTATTTTTATTATGGATGAGAATGGCGGTGTCGTGTATTCGCCAGTCAATCCGATTGTGTACCGCATTTCGGGCGATTGGATGGAAGGGCGCTCTGGCAAAGTCATTCGCCAAGTCAATGAGCTTGAATACCAGATGATCTATAATACCTTTCCAGAGTTTGATTGGCGAATCGTCGGCGTGTTTCCGCTTAAGGAGTCGCTTCAAGTCGTTGCGGACATTCAATTTTATACCGTTATCATTGCGCTGGTCACGCTGCTGCTCGCCTTTATGGCATCCTGGTATTTCACGAATGCGATCGTTCGTCCTGTTGGGAAGCTGCGCAGTTTAATGAAGAAGGTAGAAGAAGGCGAGCTTCATCTGCGCTTTCCTAGTAAAACAAAAGATGAGATCGGACAGCTGGGCAATAGCTTTAACCATATGGTGCAGGAAATTGACAATTTGATTCATCTCGTATATTTGGAGCAAAGGGAGAAACGCGAGGCCGAGCTGAAAATATTGCAAGCGCAAATTAAACCCCATTTCCTCTATAATACGCTGGATACGATTCAGTGGATGGCACAGGACCGGGATGCCGATGATATCGTCGATATTGTTGTTGCCTTAACTCATCTATTCCGAATCAGCCTTAGCAAAGGACGAGAGGTTATTCCGCTTAGCGACGAGATTCAGCATGTGGAGAGCTATTTGATTATTCAAATGGCCAGATACGAGGATAAGTTATCCTTCGAGATCGACATTCCGCAGGAGCTGCAGACGCTAAGCGTGCTCAAAATCATTTTGCAGCCGCTCGTCGAAAATGCGATTTATCATGGCATCAAAGAAAAGCTGGCTAAAGGCACGATTCGTATACATGGCTCTGCAGAAGACAATAAGCTGGTTCTTGTCGTTGAAGATGACGGCGTCGGGTTTGAAGCGGAGCGGCTGATTCAGATGAATGAATCGTTTCATGCTATCCGGCAAAGCAGCGAGGATCGAGGTTATGGATTGTACAATGTGAATGAACGAATCAAGCTGTCATATGGCTCTGGTTATGGTCTTACCATTGAGAGCGAGCGGGGACAAGGCTCCAAAATCGTGGTAAAGCTACCGTTAATGGTTGGATAACTCGAAATGGCTGGGGGTATGGAGATGTGGAAGCTGCTTATAGCGGATGATGAGCCGAAGATCCGCAGAGGATTAGCCAAGGTGCTTCCTTGGAAGGAGCTTGGCATAGAGCTGGTAGGCGAAGCCGAGAACGGCTTGCAAGCGCTTGAGCTTGCGGAAGAGCGTAAGCCTGATATTTTGTTTGTTGATATTTGCATGCCGTTTGTAGACGGGCTGGAGTTCATTGAGCGKCTGCGGCAAACGCTGGAACGCAGCATTGTCATTGTTATTTCGGGACATGATGAGTTTCGTTACGCGCAGCAGGCCGTAAAGCTGCATGTATTTGAATATATGCTCAAGCCTGTAATGAAAAGCAAGCTGGAGACTGTTGTACGCAAAGCAGTAAGCGAGCTTGAGCAGAAACGGAGCAGGCAATCATGTCGTGCTTAACGATAAGAAAGGTCAAATCATCGTCATGGGCTGTATAGACAGCTATAACGAATGGCTCAAGTTAGGACAGAAAATTCAAGATAAAATGGAAGCGCTTCTTGAAAAAACGATTATTTTTGAGCAGCAGGCAGTGGAGAGTACCGAAGAGCTTCCGAAGCTGTACCGCACGTTGTCAAGAGAGCTTGGAAACAAAGGGAGCTTGTCTCCGATCGTTATTTTGACGAAAAAATTTATTGATCGCAACTACTATATGCCTTCGCTGACGCTTGGCGATGTCGCTGAAGGCGTGCAGGTGAGTCCTACTTATTTAAGCAAGCAGCTGAAGCGGGAGCTTGGCCTTTCATTTATCGATTATTTGACGGAGGTTCGAATTCGGAAAGCGATTCAATTGATGAGCGATCCCTTGTTCAAAGTGTATGAAATTGCGGAGAAGGTAGGGTACAGCAGCCAGCATTATTTCAGCAGCGCCTTTAAGAAGGTGACTGGAACCTCGCCGATGGTCTATAAGAAAGGGATACGTTCATGATTGGAAGAAAGGCAGCAGGTTTTCTTATCCTTTGCTTGATTTTTGTCGCTTTGGTAGTATGGACGCGGGCGTGCGTAATGAACGAGAAGGTAACGAAAAATGACAGCGGATACAATTATTTGATCGGAGTGTCCCAGCCCAATTTGAGCGAGCCTTGGCGCGTGGCCATGAATGAGGAAATTCAGCAGGAGGTCAGCGGGCACTCGGATATGCGTGTTATCTTCACCGATGCCGCGCAAAGCAGCGAGCAGCAGGCGAAGGATGTGAAGAAGCTGGTTGGATATGGCGTCGATCTGCTCATCATATCGCTTGATGATCCAGTAGCTCTCACACAAACAGTAAGCTCCGTTTACGAGAATATCCCTGTTATCGTGCTCGGAAGAGGCGTGACAGGATATGATTATACGATTTATGTCGGTACGGACGATGAAATGATCGGCAGAAAAGCAGGCGAATTTGCAATGGAAACGCTGGGCGAGTCGGGCGGTAAAATTATTGAAATGCAAGGGCTGGCCGGTTCTCCAACCGTTGAAGAACGCAGCAATGGATTTCGGGAAGCGATTCATAATTCCAAGCTTAGCATCGTGCAGACGATGAATGCGGATTGGCAGCGCGACCTTGCGGAGGATCTGCTAACGGATTGGTTAAAGGATCAACCCGAGGTTGACTTAATTTTTGCCCATAATGAAGCCATGGCGTTAGGCGCATATCGTGCAGTACAGAAGCTTAATAGGAATGATATTAATATTATTGGCATCGATGGCGTCAATTCTGAAAACGGCAGCCAGCAGCTCGTCTCGGAGAACAAGCTGACAGGAACTTTTACAAGCCCTCCTGGCGGCAAGGAAGCGATCCGTTATGCGGTCGATATATTGAATAAAGAAAAGGGAATTCCCAAAAAGGTTATTTTGCGCAGCCAGAAAATAACGAATCAACTGGAGGGGAGGGGCGAGCCGCGCGTTACGCATTCACCAGCGCCTAYACTCCAAGAGGCACAAGCTCCAATTGTATTAGGTTTTGCACAGGTGGGTACGGAAAGCGGCTGGAGAATCGCGAATACAAAGTCGGTGATTAACGCGGCAAAGGAGGCAGGCGTGGAGCTGCTTTATGAGAATGCGGAGCAGTCGCAGGATAAACAAATTGAACTGATTCGGCAGTTTATAAACAAAAAGGTGGATGTGATCGCCTTCTCACCGAAGACGGAGACTGGCTGGGAAGAGGTGCTGAAGGAGGCGAAGGAGGCAGGAATTCCAGTCATATTGTCTGATCGTGAAGTTAACGTAAGCGATGATACGTTGTGGACAGCTTATATCGGTTCTGATTTTCGCGAGGAAGGCAGAAGGGCGGCAAGATGGTTGATGCAAGAGGCAGAGGAAGGACAAAGCTATCAATTCGTTGAGCTGCAAGGAACAGCGCACTCTGCGCCAGCTGTTGGGCGGATGCAAGGGTTCAAGGAGGTTATCCAAACCGATCAAAGGTTCACTTTGCTTGAATCATTGCAAGGCGACTTTACGAAGAAGAAGGGTAAAGAGCTGATGGCGGCGGCGCTGAAACGGCATGGCTCTGCGATAAACGTCGTTTATTCCCATAATGATGATATGGCTTTAGGCGCTATTGAGGCCATTGAGGATTTTGGCTTGCGGCCGGGTAAGGACATTACGATTATCTCTGTTGATGCTACTAAGTCGGCTCTTAAAGCATTAAGTATCGGAAAGCTTAACTTTGCAGTTGAATGCAACGCGCTGCTTGGTCCTCAGCTCATGAAGGCGGTTAAGGATTTGTCGGAGGGCAAGGAGCTTCCGATGAAGATTATTACTGCTGAAGGTGTTTTTACGCAGGAATCTGCCAAAATGGCGCTGGCAAGCCGTGAATATTAATAGAAGGAGCGTGCTGTTAAAGTTGACAAGGTATGCCATCAAGAGCAGAATAAAAATATTACACTACGAAATGAGGCATAGCCCATGTCAAACCTTATTGATAGAGTGAAAAAGCTAGCAGCAGGCTTTGATGAAGAAACGCTGCGAGCGATTGAAATAAACCCTTTGCTTGTCGAAGCGGGTGCGCTTCAAGCGGTAGCACCCTATATAAAGGAAAAGCAGTATAGTCAGGTTGTTATTGCTGCGGATGCGATTACATACAGCATTGCTGGGAAGCAACTTGAGGAAGCCATTGCAGCCCAAGGAATTTCTGTTCATGTGACGATTATAAAAGCAGACCGTCAAGGCGATGTCATTGCGGATGAAGCATCAATCGTGCAGCTCTTATTGGACATTCAACTGCGCAAAGCACAGGTAGTCATTGCAGCAGGCTCAGGAACGATACATGATATTTCTCGTTATGCCGCTTATACAGCGGGCATTCCCTTTGTATCCGTTCCGACTGCGCCATCTGTTGACGGCTTCAATTCCAAAGGAGCGCCRATTATTATTCGCGGCGAGAAGAAGACGATCGCGGCCATTGGCCCCGATGCGATATTTGCTGATTTGGAAATCCTCGCAGCGGCGCCAGCAGTCATGGTAGCTGCTGGTTTTGGCGATATGCTGGGAAAATATACATCGTTATTTGATTGGAGCTTTGGCGCAGCTGAAGGCGGTGAGCCCTATTCAGAAGAGGTTGCTGAAATTACGCGTATTGCACTCAACAAATGTGTAGAGAATGCCTCGTTAATTGCTTCCCGTGACCAGCAAGGCATTCGCATACTTATTGAAGCGCTTATTGAGTCCGGCCTTGCCATGCTCTTATTCGGTCAATCGCATTCGGCGTCCGGATCAGAACATCATCTGTCGCATTTCTGGGAAATGGAATATATTCGCCTTGGCAAAAGACAGCTGCTGCACGGTGCAAAGGTTGGCGTAGCCTGCGCGGAAATTTCCAAGCTATATCACCRGCTTGCCGCTGAAGAAGAAGGTCTAGCTTTTACAGCTAATCCTGAGAAGGTACGGGAGGCCATTGCCGCACTTCCGGATGAAGCCCAAATTAGAGCGTGGCTAAAGCAGGTTGGCGGACCGACCACGACGGAGGAGCTTGGCGTTGATACGGAGCTTCTCGCGGCAAGTTTGCAGAAAGCCCATCTCGTTAGGCCAAACAGATATACGTTACTAAGCGCGTATAATTCCATTTAAGCCAAAAACGGCTCCATCCTTTGAAACAAGGATGGAGCCGTTACTATTTGAAGTGATTTAATTTAGAAGTTGAAATTATCTGGATCTGGGCCAAAACGGTGATCTTGGTTAAGCGCACTGATTTGAGCCATTTCCTCAGACGTTAGCGTGAAATCGAAAATATCTCCATTTTCTTTAATGCGAGCCGGAGTAATCGATTTTGGTATCGTAACGACCTCGTTTTGCAGATCCCAACGAAGCACCACTTGAGCAGGCGATTTGCCGTATTTGGCAGCAATATCAGCGAGCACGCTTTGATCCAGGTTTCCTTGCATAAGCGGGCTCCAAGCCATTAGCTGAATGCTGCGGCTCTTGGCAAAAGCGTGAAGCTCCGTTTGTGTAAGAAGCGGGTGGTATTCCACTTGATTGACCATAGGAACAAATTCACCTGCTGTAATGACATCCTGTAGATGATGGATTTGGAAGTTGCTCACGCCAATTGCACGTACATAACCGTCACGGTACAGCTTTTCAAGCGCGCGCCAAGTTTCCAAGTACTTATCCTTTACAGGCCAGTGGATGAGCAATAGATCAACAACTTCAATGCCAAGCTTCCGTCTGCTGTCTTCAAAGGCAGTCAGCGTGGAATCGTAGCCTTGATGAGCATTCCAAATTTTTGTGGTTACAAAAATTTCGTCGCGCGCGATCCCGCTGTTGCGAATACCAGCGCCAACACCCTCTTCATTATTGTAAGCTGCTGCTGTATCGATGCTTCTATAACCAGCTTCAATCGCAGAGGCGACAGTTCTTTCCGCTTCGCCATCATCTTTCACTTTCCATACGCCAAGACCAAGCCAAGGCATTTTTACACCGTTGCTTAATGTGGTATGTGCCGTTAGGGCATGAGTCATTTATCGTAACCTCCAGTTAAAGTGATAATTCCAAAATAGCTTTAACATCTTGTTTTTCCAAACGCTTGAATGAACCAATCGTGCCATAACGTACAGCTTCCTCAGCCATGCGATCCAGTTTGTCGCTTCCGATTTCAAAGTCGGCAAGACGGGACTCAGCGCCAATTTTCGTGAAGAAATCACGAGTGGCTTGAATGCCTTCAAGAGCGATTTCGTTGTCTGATTTGCCTTCTGGATTCACATTCCATACACGAGTTGCATATTGAACGAAACGATCCACCCGCTCTTCATAAACGTACTTCATCCAGTTCGGGAAAATAACAGCCAAGCCTGCGCCGTGCGGAATATCGTAAATGGCGCTCACTTCATGCTCAATGCCGTGCGAAGCCCAGTCATTGCTCATGCCAACGCTGATAAGACCGCCATTCAAAGCCATCGTACCACACCACATAAGGTTCGCGCGAGCAGCCGCATCCTCAGGGTTTTCAAGAGCTAGCTCAACATTCTCAATTACCGTTTGCAAAATGGATTCACAGAAGCGCTCCTGCAGCGGAGTATTTGGCGTTAAGCTGAAATATTGCTCGAACACATGCGACATGATGTCCACAGCGCCGTTAACGGTATGGTTGCGAGGAACCGTGTACGTAAGCGTAGGATCGAGAATCGAGAATGCAGGATACGTATGCGAGCTGCCAAAAGCACGCTTTAAGTTTTCTTCCCAGTTCGTAACGACCGAAGAGCCGTTCATTTCCGAACCTGTTGCAGCCAGTGTCAAAATCGTACYAAGCGGAAGCGCTTTTTGAATAACAGCTTTGCCTGTGAAGAAATCCCATACATCGCCTTCATAAGGAACACCTGCAGCGATAGCTTTGGCTGCATCAATAACGCTGCCTCCGCCAACGGCTAGAATGAAATCTACGCCTTCAGCGCGGCAAATGTCGATCCCTTTTTTGACGGTAGTTAAACGCGGGTTTGGTTCAATATTAGGAAGCTCGTGCACTTTGATGCCAGCTTCTTGAAGAAGGCTTACGGTTTGATCGTACAAGCCTGTTTTTTTGACGCTGCCTGATCCGTAAACGAGCAGGACCGTTTTGCCGTATTTGGAGGTTAATTGGCCTACTTGCTTGGCTGTTCCTTCACCAAACACAATATGAGTTGGATTAACGAATTGAAATGAGTTCATCTTAATTCCTCCTAAAACTATTTAGATAACTAAAAAGGTAACTAAATATCTTTTGAGTTATGTATACGCCGTTTATTTTAGTGAATTCTACTCCATAAGTCAAGGCGAAGCGCATGAGTGTTGAAAGGATAACTTTTTAGTTATATAATGATTTGAAATTAGCTAGAGACAGGGGAAGCAGCAATGGAAATTGAAGTGAGCAGCCGCAATATGAAGTTTCTAGAATGCTTCTCATCACACACACGGGTCAAAATGATTGAATTGCTAGGCGTGCAGCCTATGAACATAAAAAGCTTATCCGAGGCGCTAGATATAAAGTCTCCTATCGTTACAAGACATATTCATATGCTCGAGGAAGCCGGCATTGTTCGCAGCGAAAGCGTGGCAGGCAAGCGCGGAATGCAAAAGATATGCCATCTCCAGCTGTCGCAGGCGATGCTGGTTTTTAAGAGTGAACCCGTCACGGACGAAACGAAGCGTTACTCGGTTTCACTGCCTGTGGGACATTATTCATCGTACCAAATTAAACCAACCTGCGGACTGGCATCCGATACTCAAATGATTGGGATGTGCGATGATCCGCGTTATTTTGCCGATCCAGAGCATGTCCATGCCAAAGTCTTATGGTTCGGTTCAGGATTTGTGGAATATCGTATACCTAATTATATGGTGAATAACGAAATGCCAGAGTCGCTCGAAATTGCGATGGAGATTTGTTCGGACACGCCTTGCAGCGTCAACCACCTGCCATCGGATATTGCTTTTACGATTAACGGTGTCGGTGTTGGAACGTGGACGTATCCAGGCGATTTTGGAAGCTCACGAGGATTGTATACTCCCGAGTGGTGGCATAAAAATATTCAGTATGGATTTATGAAAACGATCCGCGTTAATCAGCAAGGATCTTACATTGACGGGATAAAAGTATCTGATGTTACGATTGGCGAGTTAATGCTCGCTTATGACAAAGAAATTTTATTCCGCATTTCATCCAGCACAACGACGAGAAATTGCGGCGGCGTTACGCTGTTTGGCAAAGGATTCGGCAATTATAACCAAGATATTGAAGTGACGCTGCGCTGCCAGTAAGGCATGCTGCGCAGTGTATATAATGAAGAGATGCCCCTTTAGGTTTTTTATAAACTTGAGGGGCATTTTTTTGTTTGTCTACTAAGTACATGCTTGCTGCCCGCAGCTGTGGGAATAGCTTGTTTAGTCAAAAAAATAAAAAGAAAACGACAAATATACATCTTTGTTTGTTTTTGAAATAATCATATTCAAACATAAACAAATATGTTATGATTGATTCAAACAAATACAAAACATCATTCGGAGGTATATCCATGGTACAAAGTTTGTGGGAAAACGAAAAAGCATCGCAGTTGGAAGGCGGATTGGCTGAGCTCGTATATCGCTCCAACATCATTGGTGCAGATCGCAGAGTTTGCAATTACGGCGGCGGCAATACGTCTAGCAAAACAATCGTCAAAGATTTCCGCGGTCGCGACGTTGAAGTGATGTATGTGAAGGGCAGCGGTTCGGATCTTGCTTCTATGAAAGCAGGCAATTTTACTGGACTGCGGATGGATGATATCCGTCCATTATTTGAACGTGCTGAAATGCCGGACGAAGAGATGGTTGCTTACCTTGTCAACTGCATGATCGACTCGAAGCACCCGCGTGCGTCGATTGAAACGCTATTGCATGCTTTTCTTCCATTCAAACATGTGGATCATACACATCCCGATTCTATTATTAGCTTGTGCTGTGCGGATAACGGCAAAGCGCTTGCTAAGGAAATTTTCGGCGACCGTTTCGTCTGGGTTCCTTATGTCCGTCCAGGCTTTAACCTCTCCAAAATGATTGCCGAAGGTGTTCTTGCCAATCCAAATGCCGAGCTAGTGCTCATGGAAAAGCACGGCCTTGTTACTTGGGGCGAGACTAGCGAAGAATGTTACGCGCAAACGATCAAAATCATTTCCGAGGCAGAGGCATTCATTGAATCTCGTTTTGACGAGGCTTCATTGTTTGGCGGCGTGAAATACGAGGTGCTCGAAGCTGATGTTCGCAAAAGCGTAGCTGCACAGGTTATGCCTACCATTCGCGGCGCGGTGAGCGATGCGAAGAAGATGATTTTGACATTTGACGATGAAGCGGATGTGCTTGCATTCGTAAGCGGGAATAATTCTCCGACATTATCGCAGGTCGGCGCTGCATGCCCGGATCATTTGGTGCATACGAAGGTTGTTCCATTGTTTATTGRCTGGACGCCAAATGCAGAGGATATCGATGGTTTGAAGGCGAAACTATCAGAAGGAATCGCTGCATACAAAGAGCAATATAAAGCTTATTTTGAACGCAACAAAAATGAAGGCGACGTCATGTTTGAAGCAGCGCCTCGCGTAATTCTAATTCCGGGTATCGGTATGATCAACACTGGCAAGAGCTGGGCGATGGCACAAGTGAGCGGAGCGCTATACCACCGTGCGATTGCCGTGATGCGCGGCGCAACAGCATTAGGTGATTTCGTATCCCTTAGCGAGAACGAGTCGTACAATGTGGAATACTGGCCACTCGAGCTATACAAATTGTCGCTTGCTCCAGCTGAAACGGAATTTTCACGCAAGGTTGCTTTCATTACAGGCGGCGCTGGCGGTATCGGAAGTGAAACAGCACGCCGTTTAGTATCAGAGGGTGCGCATGTTGTGCTTGCAGATCTTAATCTTGAAGGCGCTCAAAAGGTTGCCTCTGAAATTAATGAGAAATTTGGGGAATGCCGGGCAACAGCAGTGAAAATGGATGTAACGAGCGAAGAGCAGGTCAAAGCTGCTTATGCAGAGACAGCACTTGCTTACGGCGGTGTGGACATTATCGTGAACAACGCTGGTCTTGCGACTTCAAGCCCATTCGATGAGACATCGCTTAAGGAATGGAATTTGAATATGAATGTGCTTGGAACAGGTTATTTCCTGGTCGCTCGCGAAGCGTTTAAATTAATGAAGCAGCAAAGCATTGGCGGCAACATGGTGTTCATCGGATCGAAAAACTCTGTGTATGCGGGTAAAAATGCATCTGCTTATAGCTCGGCAAAAGCGCTTGAAGCTCATTTGGCACGCTGTATCGCAGCTGAGGGCGGCGAATTCGGCATTCGTGTAAATACGATTTTGCCCGATGCAATTTTGCAGGGGTCGGCGATTTGGAACGGCAGCTGGCGCAATGAACGTGCTGCGGCTTATGGCATTGAGCCGGATCAGCTGGAAGAATACTACCGCAAGCGCACGACGCTGCTTGTCAACATTTATCCGCGCGACATTGCAGAGGGCATTGCATTTTTTGCCTCCTCCAAAGCAGATAAAACGACAGGCTGTATGTTAACTATTGACGGCGGCGTACCCGCTGCATTCACCCGTTAGGAGGTTAGGCGATATGATCCAAGGGAGAGGCGAGAAGTCTTGGTATATACCGGATGGTTATATACCGCCAGACAGCACGGGAACGCTTACCAGCCATGAATCGATATGCGTGCTGAATTGCTCCACCGAAGAGGCCATTATTCATATTACGATTTATTTTGAGGATCGCGAGCCGATGGAAGATATTCAAGTTGTTGTTCCTGGCAGACGAACAAACCATATACGGACCAGCTCATTAATGAAGGAAGGGGCGTCGATTCCAATCGGCGTTCCTTACGCCATTGAGGTGCTGAGCAATATTCCAATCATTGTACAATACAGCAGATTAGATTCGACGCAGGCAGAGAATACGTTGATGTCTACGATGGCTTTTCCAATCAAATAGGTTGAAAATATAAATGAGAGGGTGTTCCATAATGACTGATCGCGCTTATACGTTTTTTGAGGAGCAGCAGAAAGAAAGAGGCATTAACATTGAAGAGGTAAAAGCAAAATTGAAAGCGCTCAAAATCGAAACACCTTCATGGGGTTATGGTGATTCCGGTACTCGTTTTAAGGTGTTTCAGAAGGAAGGCGTGCCTCGCAATCCGTTTGAGAAGGTTGAAGATGCGGCGCAAGTGCATAAGCTGACGGGGATCGCTCCTTCGGTAGCTATTCATATCCCATGGGACAAGGTAGAAGATTACGGCAAGCTTAGAAGCCATGCGGAAAGTCTTGGACTCTCAATTGGAGCGGTAAATCCGAATCTATTCCAAGATGAAGACTATATGCTTGGAAGCGTAACGAATTCCGATGCTGCAGTGCGCCGGAAAGCGACTGATCATTTGCTTGAATGCGTGGATATTGCCAAGGAAACGGGCTCGCGTGAATTTAGCTTATGGTTCGCCGACGGTACAAACTATCCAGGTCAAGGGCATATCCGCAAGCGTAAAGCTTGGATGCAGGAAGCTTTGGCCGAAATGTACAGTGCAATGACTCCGGACATGCGTATGCTCATTGAATACAAATGTTTCGAGCCGGCGTTCTATCATACGGATCTTGCCGACTGGGGCATGGCTTACAACTTGGCGCAAAAGCTAGGGCCGCAAGCGGAAGTGCTTGTTGATACTGGCCACCATCTGCCAGGCGCAAACATCGAGCATATCGTTGCTTACTTGCTAGATGAGAAACGCCTTGGCGGATTCCATTTTAACAGCCGTAAGTACGCAGATGATGATCTTATTGTCGGAACGGTAAACCCTTACGAGCTGTTCTTGATTTTCTATCAAATCTTGAGTGCAGCAGGCGATGCGGATGCTGCTGTTCGCGGCAATGCAGAGAGCATTACTTATATGATTGACCAGTCGCATAATATCGAGCAAAAAATCCCTGCCATGCTGCGCTCCGTCCTGAACGTGCAAACCCAGCTGGCAAAGGCGCTGCTCATTAACCATGATGAAGTGAATGAAGCTGCTGAACGCAATGATGTTCTTGGCGCTGAGGATGCTGTGCGCCGCGCATTCGAATTCGATGTTACACCGCTTTTGCACGCGATTCGCGAAGAGCAGGGCTTGCCGCATGATCCAATGAAAGCATACCTAAGCAGCAGCTATGGCAAAGACATATTGGCGAGAGGCAAGGGCGGTGCCAGCTGGTGACCATCCTTGCTTACGATCTCGGAGCAAGCAGCGGAAGAGCGCTGCTTGGCAGGCTGAATAATGGCAAGATCGAGGTAGAGGAGCTGCACCGGTTCTCCAATGATCCGGTGCAGGTCGGCGATCGACTGCACTGGGATATTTTGCGACTGCTTCATGAGTTAAAGCAAGCGCTGCTGCTAGTTAAGCATCGCGACATTACGCTGGACAGCCTTGCAATTGATTCTTGGGCCGTTGATTTTGGCTTGATTGGAAGCAATGGGGAGCTGCTTGGCAATCCTTATCATTATCGCGATCATCATACAGATGGCGTAATGGAGCAGGTAGTGGAGGAATTGACGGCAACGGGGATATTTGCGAAGACGGGTATTCAGTTTCTGCCGTTTAATACGATTTACCAGCTGGCTGCTTTGAAGAAGGCAGATTCACCGCTGCTGCGGGATGCCAAACATTTTCTAATGATTCCGGATTTGCTCCGTTATTTTTTGACGGGTGAGAAATATAATGAATTTTCCAACGCAACGACAACGCAGCTGTATAACCCTGTTGCAGGCAGCTGGGACGAGGAACTGATTCGCTCGATTGGCATTTCGCCGGAACTGTTCGGTGAAATTGTACAGCCAGGGGCGAGGGTTGGCAGCTTGCGAGCTTCCCTTTGCGAGGAGCTTGGCATAGAGTCCGTTCCTGTTTATGCAGCAGCGGAGCATGATACGGGCTCAGCGGTTGCCGCAGTGCCTGCTCTTGAAAAGTCATTTGCTTACTTAAGCTGCGGCACTTGGTCGCTTATGGGTACAGAAGTCGACGAGCCAGTCATTACTGAATTGTCGCAGCAGCTGAACTTTACGAACGAAGGCGGCGTTTATGGCACGTATCGTTTGCTGAAGAACATTATGGGGCTGTGGATTTTGCAGGAATGCAGACGTTCATGGGAGCGGGCAGGAATTTCTTATACGTTCCCCGAATTAGTAAAGCTTGCAGAAGAAGCTAAGCCATTCGCTGCGTTTATTGATCCGGATGATCCGTTGTTTTTGCACCCGGGTGATATGCCTGCTAGAATAACGGAGTATTGTTTGCGCACAAGGCAGACGGCACCTGCTGATACAGGGGCGATTGTTCGGTGTATTTTGGAGAG
Organism: Paenibacillus sp. TAF43_2; assembly: GCF_052113545.1. NCBI lineage: Bacteria > Bacillati > Bacillota > Bacilli > Caryophanales > Paenibacillaceae > Paenibacillus > Paenibacillus sp. TAF43_2. The sequence continues at coordinate 22,911 of NZ_JBFRDK010000055.1, read as the reverse complement.
TTTAGCCTTGAAGTACCGAAATGTGCTAGAGTTAACAGAGCAATTGTCTGGCCAAGCGTTCAGCGGTTTGCATATGGTTGGCGGCGGCATTCAAAATACGCTGCTCTGCCAATGGACTGCAAATGCGATTGGCAAGCTGGTGTGGGCAGGACCCGTGGAAGGCAGCGCAATTGGCAACATGATTGTGCAATGGATTGCAAGTGGTCAGCTTGCTGACATTTGGGAAGCGCGCAAAGTGATACGCGAATCATTCCCAGTTGATGTGTATGAGCCAGAGCAGCATGAGGCTTGGGAGAGCGCATATCGTGCTTTTAAAGGAACAACAGGAATCGCTTAAGCAGCGAATACAAATATAAGTAAGAAAGAGGTACGTTATGCTGGTCCATGAACGATACGATAAAATTGTACAGCTGGTAAATGAGAGAGGCAGCATCCGGGTTACGGAGCTGAGCGAGCTATGTCAGGTGACCGAGGAAACGATTCGGCGTGACCTTGACCGCTTGGAGCAAGCCGGACGTTTGCGCCGCTCCCATGGCGGTGCGGTTAGCGTAAAGGATCAGCAGCCGGAAATTCCGTATTTCGAGCGGGAGATTACGCATGCGGAGGAGAAAAAACGAATTGCTGTGGAAGCGATTAAGTTGATTCAGCCGAATGAGCGTATTTTGCTTGATGCGAGCTCGACGGCTTGGTATATGGCGGCAAGCATGCCGGATATTCCTCTAACGGTGCTAACCAACTCCATCAAAGTTGCGATGGAGCTGAGCAGCAAAGAGAAGATTGAAGTCATCTCGACGGGCGGCATTTTGGCTTCGCGTTCATTGTCCTATGTTGGTCCGTTAGCCGAGCGTTCTCTTGATGCATATCATGTGGATAAAGCATTTCTCTCCTGCAAAGGTGTCCATTTGGAGCGCGGCGTAAGCGAGTCGAACGAGCTGCAAGCACGCATCAAGCACAAAATGGTAGGTATGGCGGATCAAGTCATTCTGGTCGCCGACTCCAGCAAGTTCGGCGTTCAAGCATTTACTCATGTGGCGGATTTAGATGATGTGGATGCAATCATTACGGATGAGCGGCTGCCAGCAGCGATCTTATCGCAGCTTAAGGAAAAACAAATTTCCGTTACAACGGTGTAGAGCATAGATGGCGCTGGCTTCAGTAGAAGCGCAGCGCCATTATTGTTGTTTAGTATAGGGTTAATGGCGAAAGGGAGCTGTAAGCGCATATGTGTTCTTACAGCGGTAAAAGTGGTGTTTCTGAGTGCTTGTAAGCACCTATATGTGCTTATTGAGCAATTAAACTGGCAGGTTACCTACGAAAGAATGCTGTAAGCGCATATGTGTTCTTACAGCGTTAAAAGTGGCGTTTCTGAGTGCTTGTAAGCACAAATAGGTGCTTATTGAGCAACTTAACAGGCTGGTTACCTACGAAAGAGAGCTTTAAGCGCATATGTGTTCTTACAGCGTTAAAAGATGCGTTTCTGAGTGCTTGTAAGCACAAATAGGTGCTTATTGAGCAACTTAACAGTCTGGTTACCTACGAAAGAGAGCTGTAAGCGTATATGTGTTCTTACAGCGTTAAAAGTGGCGTTTCTGAGTGCTTGTAAGCACCTATATGTGCTTATTGAGCAACTTAACAGGCTGGTTACCTACGAAAGAGAGCTGTAAGCGCATATGTGTTCTTACAGCGTTAAAAGTGGCGTTTCTGAGTGCTTGTAAGCACCTATATGTGCTTATTGAGCAACTTAACAGGCTGGTTACCTACGAAAGTATGCTGTAAGCGCATATGTGTTCTTACAGCGTTAAAAGTGGCGTTTCAGAGTGCTTGTAGGCACAAATAGGTGCTTATTGAGCAACTTAACAGGCTGTTTACCTACGAAAGAGAGCTGTGAGCGCATATGTGTTCTTACAGCGGTAAAAGTGGCGTTTCAGAGTGCTTGTAAGCACACATAGGTGCTTATTGAGCAACTTAACAGGCTGGTTACCTACGAAAGAGAGCTGTAAGCGCATATGAGTTCTTACAGCGGTAAAAGTTACATTGTTGAGAGTTTATAAGCACCTATAGGTGCTTACAGACTACAGCGGCAGTTTGGTTATCAGCGATAGAGAGCTGTAAAGCGCATAGGTGTTCTTTCATCTAGAACATTTTTCACATAAAAAATTTTCACCAAACTTGTCTGACAACCTGATATTATAGAGGTATAAGATACGAAAGGGGTGCGGGTATGAAGGTCTCATTATTTATTACTTGCTTAAGCGATGCGTTATATCCAAGGGTCGGCGAAGCGATGGTGCGCTTGCTGGCAAAGTACGGTGTTTCATTGGAGTTTCCGACGGTGCAAACCTGCTGCGGACAGCCGGCCTACAACAGCGGCTATTGGAAGGAAGCGAGGGAGTCTGCCAAAACGATATTGGATGCGTTTGAAGACAGCGACTTCGTTATTTCACCATCAGGCTCCTGCACGGGAATGATTCACCATTATCCGAAGCTGTTCGAGGATGATCCGGTCATGCTGAAACGAGCCAACAAGCTTCAGAGCAAATCTTATGAATTCACGCAGTTTCTGGTGCAGGTGCTTGGCGTTACCGATATTGGCGCTGCATTTCCTCATAAAGTGACCTATCATCCTTCCTGCCACGGCAGTCGGATACTTGGCGTAAAGGATGAGCCGCTTGCGCTTATTCAGAATGTGAAGGGACTTGAGCTTGTACCGCTCCCATTTGCTGAGGATTGCTGCGGCTTTGGCGGAACATTCGCCGTTAAGATGGCTGATATTTCTGGAGCAATGGTGACGGAGAAGGTCGATCATGTGCTGGAGACGGAAGCGGAAGTGTTGGTCGGGCTAGATATGGCTTGTTTACTCAACATTGCTGGAAACCTGCGCTATCGCAACGAACCCGTCCGTGTTATGCATTTGGCTGAGCTGCTATATGAAGGGGTGAAATAAGATGGCTGTCGTGAAAAAGGAAGCTACAGTAAAAGCAAGAGCGGATCTTGCTCTCAACGACGAATTTCTGCGCAAAGCGGTGCGATTCACAACAGAACGGCTGCGCAATGGGAAGAAAAAAGCGACTGACGAGCACGGGAATTGGGAAGAATGGCGGGAGCGGGGCAGACAAATTCGTCTCCATACGATCGCGCATTTGGATTATTATTTGAACTTGTTTGTGAACAATGCCCGCGCAAACGGTGTTCATATCCATTTTGCGAGTACGGCTGAGGAAGCGGTCAAGCTGACGCTAGACATTGCAGAGCATGCGAATGCGAAGTCGGTCGTTAAATCCAAGTCAATGGTTTCAGAGGAGCTGCATCTTAATCATGCGCTTGAATCCATTGGCGTTGAAGCGGTAGAAACCGACTTAGGCGAATATATTATTCAGCTTGCAGGTGAAATGCCATCCCACATCGTCATCCCAGCCATTCACAAAAACCGTTATCAAATCGCCGAATTGCTGTCCAAGGAGGCGGGCTATACGCTGCCGCCGGATACGACGGCGCTTGCAGGTTTCGTTCGCAAAAAGCTGCGCGAGAAGTTTTTGGAGGCTGAGATCGGCATGACCGGCTGCAACTTTGCGATTGCGGAGACAGGATCGATGGTGCTTTTTGAAAATGAAGGCAATGCTCGGATGGTGAGTACCGTCCCTAAAACGCAAATTACGTTGATGGGTATGGAGCGAATCATTCCATCGTGGTCTGATCTTGAGGTGATGGCTACATTGCTGCCGCGCTCGGCAACAGGACAAAAGCTGACGATGTATATGAATGGCATTACAGGCCCGCGCCGCTCGGAGGATGCAGACGGCCCGGACGAAATGCACATCATAATAATTGATAATGGCCGTTCTTTGCAGCTTGGCGATCCTGAGTTCCAAGAGCTGCTCAATTGTATTCGCTGCGGTGCATGTCTGAATGCTTGTCCGGTTTATCGCCACATTGGCGGTCATGCTTATGGCAGCACGTATAGCGGTCCAATTGGAGCCGTGCTTACGCCGTCCTTGAACAAAAACATCGCCGAATGGGATGATGTCGCCAATGCTTCCAGCTTATGCGGCGCTTGCTATGAGGCATGTCCGGTAAAAATCCCCCTTCATGATATGCTTGTTTATTTACGCAGACGCAAGGTGGAAAGTGGAAATGGCAGCAAAATGGAGTCCATCGGTATGCAAGGCTTCGCCACCGTTATGGGCAATTCCTCGCGACTTGGCGGGGTACTGCGACTCGGTAAGCTCGGTCAGAAGCTCGTCGTACGAAGCGGTGTCATTAAGACGAAGCTTGGGCCGCTAAAGGGCTGGAACACCTATCGTGTAACACCTAGCCTGCCAAAGGAATCGTTCCGTGATCGCTGGGATACGCTTGACCAGGAGCTGAAGCAGGGTTTAAAACAGATGGAGCCGTCCATGCAAAATCGGATGGAGGAGCTTGTACGTGATCGTGAGCATGAGGAGAAGCAAGGTAAAGGAGGACATGGTCATGGCTGAGACACATCAACAATGGCTGGAAAAGCTTGAAGCAGATTCGCGGGCGAAACAGGAGCTTTTTATGAATGATATTGCGGCTAAGCTGAGACATCCGCGAATGACACATAAGCCGCAGCATCCATTTCGCGGAGCCCCCGATTTCTGGAACTCATTCGAATGGCCGGAAGAAGAGCGAATTAAACAGTTTACAGACAATTTTCTTTCAGTAGGCGGTCATGTAGCCCGTCTTCCATCGATGGATGATGTGAAATCCTTTATCGTTTCCAAAGCGGAGGAAATGAGTGCTAAATATATTATTCGTCAAAATCAGCCAGAGCTGGATGAGCTCGAGCTTGAAGGCGCTTTGAAGGATTCGYAGATATCGGTGTGGAATACGGATGTTGAGCAGCATTGGCGCGCTCGTGCAGCTGAAGCAGATTTTGGCATCGTGATCGCGGATCATGCCGTTGCCTATACGGGTTCGGTTACTGTATTATCAGCTCCAAATAAAGGGCGGTCCGTCAGTTTGCTGCCAACCGTACTTATTATTATTATCCCGATAGAACGTTTAAAAACGAGGCTTGGCGAAGTGCTCGTGACGTTTGATGAAGCGGGACGCGAGCAGCTGCCAGCAGGTATTCATTTTATTACTGGCCCAAGCCGCTCATCCGATATTGAGAATGATTTGACTATCGGTGTTCACGGACCAGGGATCGTGTATGCGCTGTTAGTCGGGTAGCTGTAAAGTAAGGTAGGAGAAGCGGCTTGGCGTTGTTAGAAGGCAGTGCATGCCGTTTAAGGTTGGAGGTGAGAGGTTATTCCGCCATTAGAAGTAGAGAAGCTGTCAAAACGCAATCATTACGAGGAAATTACCGAGCAAGTGAAGCGTCTTATTATAGATGGCAAATTAAAAGTGGGAGATAAGCTTCCCTCTACGAAACAAATGTCCGAGCAATTTGGGGTAGGGCGCTCGACTACCCGCGAAGCGCTGAGCGCACTTAAAGCGATGGGCTTGATTGAAATTCGGCAAGGAGGCGGCTGTCGCGTCATTCGCAGCGTACCGATTGATATGGAGCTGCCGGAGCTAGCGTCTCTCCGTATGAACCGCAAGACGGTGCTGGAATTACTGGAAGCTCGCGAATCGCTTGAGGTTTCCAATGCTGCAATCGCAGCTGTGAAGCATACGGATGAGGATATTAAACAGCTGAGCCAAATTATCGATGAGATGGAGCGTGCCGCTGGTGATGAGTCCGAAGGTGAGAGACTGGATTTACGATTTCATCTCACGCTTGCCAATGCGACCCATAACACGATCATGGTACGTTTGTTCGAATCGATTATGAATCATATCGAAACAGCTATCCATGATATTAGGCGGGTGGAGCTTTATTCGAGTGCGGCTGTTGCGGAACGACTTTATAGTGAGCATTCTACAATAGTTGAAGCGATTGCTAAAAAGGACCCTGAGCTTGCAGCTGAGCAAATGAAGCAGCATTTGAAGCATGTTGAGAGCATCGTGCTGAAGCATTTGGGAGAGGGCTAGTTGAAGGAGAATCCTTGAATAGCATGAGATAAAATGTATTTCAATAGTACTGTCGGCCAGTCAACATTTAAAAAGCCCGATTTCCGCACATACCATCATTATGGCTGTCGGAAGCGGGCTTTTTTGTTATTTAGCTATTTTATTGTAGCCAGGTATTTATTAATGAATGCTTTGGCTTTGTCTGGATTTTTGCTGTCGACTCTGATGCCGATAATCATGTTTTCTTTATACAGCGGAAGCTGGTTGACCAGTGCACTCTTGCTGAGGTCAATTCCGTAGACATGCTCTTGGGTATCCTCGTCGGTCTTAAGCTTCTTCGAAAGGCTGTCAGTCATGTGCGGCTTGAACACTCCGTTAACATCGTCGTCTAGCTTCATAAGCATTCCCTGAACGCCGATCCAATCGAAAATGCTCTCATCCATAATATATACATCCGGATGCTCAGTAGCTAGTACGAGCACTGCTTTCTGCATATAGGCAAATTGTGATTGCTGGTCTTTAGGGACAAACGTAAGCGTAGAAACAAATCTTTTCCATTCGGGAAACGCTGTCAAAAGAGCGGTTTCAATCGGCTCTTTCTTAGGCGCATCATCCTTCAGCATGTAATTGCCCATAAATGAAACGTTCAAATCGACGGGCGGCAAATTAGCGAGCCGCTCTTGTTCTTCACGATAGTTCATGAAGCTGATTACACCATAAATAATAAGTGCTACCGCAGCGATGGCTCCGAGCGTGTGAAACTTGTAATAGCGCCAGAAATGATCCATTTTCTGAGCTTGTCCAGCCATCTTCTTGTATTTACCGTACTCTTGCTCGTTGAAGGCATCGGTTAGCTTGCGATCCTCGTACTCTAGAATCAGTCGATATGCTTTCGTAATCGTTGCAAAAGATTCATCCGCATCCCCCGCGTTATCTTTCTGCAGCTGTGCTCTGGAGCGTGATTGACGCATAAGTGTCGTATAACGCTTCTCCACTTCCTCTTTGGCCGCAAGTTCTGGCAGCCCCATCGTTTCATAGGCTTGTTTTAACTCGTCCACTTGTGTCACCTCAATTAGTAAATAGCTCCTATATGATTCCTATCTATTAGTATACGGAATTCCGCGGGTAACGCAAATTTTGACGAATTTATTCGTATGGAATTTTTCTCGTATGCATAACTAGTAGAGGGCCATCGAGTGAAAAAGATATAGCGCTGCTCTCTCTCACGCGGTAACCAAACGCAGGAGGACTGAATTTTGAACAAAAAAGCCTTCTATTTTACTTCCTATCTTATCGTAATTTGATATTCTAGAATGACATAAACAAACCGTTAGGATGGTGCCTTCATGACTGTTTCGCTTAAGTTTGATTTTGGGATCGGCAGCGCTCCCGCTTCACCTTATATACAAGTACTGCCGAATACGATCTATAACAAAGACGCAGGCTACGGTTTTGAGTCAACCCTGCGTATAAGCTCGCGGAATAGAGAAGAGGCGGATCGTCTTCGCGGAGCTTTCTGTATTCCACTTGAAGCAGCGTTTGTTGTTGATCTGCCAAATGGCTGCTACACGATAACAGCTACGATAGGCGATGCCATTGCTCCAACCTCTACTACGTTAAAATATGGCGTTGGGCGCATAGTGCTGCACAAGGCCGTTACATCAGCAGGGCAATATGCGGTGCACAGCTTCACCGTCAAAGTAACCGATGGACGGCTGCGGCTTGCCTTCTCAGGAGTAGCGCCGCGAATTAATGCACTTCAGATTGACGAGGCGAAGCAAGCGACGACGATTTATTTGGCGGGAGACTCTACCGTAACCGATCAAGATACGTTCCCATATGCCGGATGGGGGCAGATGCTTCCGCTTTATTTCAAGACGGATGTAGCGATTGATAATCATGCCATGTCGGGAAGAAGCTCACGAAGCTTTATTAACGAAGGGCGATTGGCAGCTATCATGGAGCAAATAAAGCCGGGCGACTATTTATGGATTCAATTCGGACATAATGACGAGAAGCCGGATGAAGAGCGGGCAACTGAACCGTTTGGCAGCTTTAAGGAAATGCTGGCCGTTTATGTAGAGGAATCAAGGGCACGCGGTGCAAAACCTGTATTAATTACACCGATGCATCGCCGCAAATTCGACGAGCAAGGCAGGATTATCGATACTCATGGTGATTATTTGCTCGGAATGAAGCAGCTTGCGGCAGAGCTGGATGTTCCGCTGATCGATTTGGCTGCAAAGAGCAAAGATTTGTATGAGCGTTTGGGAGACGAGCCCTCTAAGGCGTTGTTCATGTGGGCTTATCCTGGGGAATTTATTCATTTTCCTGATGGCGCTCAAGACGACACACATTTTCAAGAGCTGGGCGGCATTCAAATTGCTGGATTAGTAGCAGAAGGCGTGCGTGAGCTCGCTTTATCGCCGCTGCTTTTATATTTAAAGGGGCTTTAGAAGCGACAGCGGTGGAGTAGTTAAATAGCTGAATTGACACAATAAGAGGCTGCTCCACATGTAGATATATCTACTTGAGGAGCAGCCTCTGTGACTTCTTTTATGCTGAAAAACGATGGATGATTACTGGTATTTCACGTAAATCATGACATATCGCATCTGGATAGCTAATCGAGTGGTCATTGCTCTTTAAAATCGTTCGCATCCCTAATTCGTTCGCCGGAATAATGTCAGCCTTGAGATTATCGCCAACAAAAACGGACTGCGCAGACGCAGAGCTTAAATGAGAGAGCGACAATTGAAAAATAGCATGATCAGGCTTTCTCAAATTGACCGCACCTGAAATGACAATATCATCAAAGAGCTCCATAATACCGAGAGCAGTAACTTTATTCCTCTGATAAAATTCCCTGCCATTCGTAATCATGCCTAATTTATATCCTCGCTGCTTTAAGGAGCGAAGCATTTCATTCATGCCGGGAAACCCGACGCTGTATTGATGAAAGTGATGGTTTAAATCATCGAGCAGCGGTGTAATTAGAGCATCTTCAATCTTGAAAAATCCGATTAACTCGTTATATACATCTTCTTTGGGTATGAGCCTGTTATTTAATTCAGTAAACCTCGCTATAAATTCATCTCTGTCTGCAATGAAGGCATGGAGTGCAAAACGTTCATACTGATACTTTGCAAAGTTGATCAACGATTGGTGTTTATCAAGCAAGGTCTGGTCTAGGTCAAAGATAATCGTATCAATGGTGCTCAATGGATCACCTCCGTCTGTTCTTGCGAAACAACATCGTATTTATTAGGTGGGGTTTAATAGAGCACTATGTCTTCCATTTCATAAGGGTAATCCATTTGTTTTTTAATACTTTTCACCTCATGCTCTTCTAAGAAAAACCCGATGATGTAAAGACCCAAATCAATCGAGGTGGCGACTCCTCCGGCTGTAATGACATTGCCGTCCCGTACAATACGCGAGCGAATAACCTCTTTGCAGTAGGGCTCTAATAAATCATAGGCGAACGGATGGGTGGTCGCGTTTTTATTGGTCAGATAACCAGCAGCTCCAAGCAGCAGCGATCCTGTACAAACCGATACGATATACTTTGCCTGCTGAGCCTCCTTTATCCAAGCGGTGAACGATTCATCAAACCTTAACGCTCTTGTTCCAAGCCCTCCGGGAATGAAAATGAGGTCATATTGTGTTAGATCCGGCTTGACTTGATTGACTTTAATCGTCATGCCAAGCTCATCCGTAACCTCTTCCTGCAGCGCACAGATATCCCAAGAGAACTCTTTTGTGGATTCGTAGTACTTCAAGCGAGTGATGACATCATAGAAGCCGACAAAATCCAAAAAAGTAACGCCATCAAATAAAATAAAAGCTATTTTCATCGATGCAGCACCTCTTTTCTTTATTGCAATAATATTACAAATATGGACTTCGGTATAGATTAAAGTGTCAAAAAAGCGGATCGAAGGCTCGATTCTGTTACTCTTATCGACTACAATAGCAAAGACGATATTGTAGTATAAGTGAGGGAAATCAATGTTTGATCCAACTGTTTATGAAAATTTGAAAGTAGTCTTTGAGAATCAGCTCTATGATTTGGATACGCTCGACCGGAAAATTGATATTATCAACCGGGTAGATCGTCTGGAGCTGGCGGTTATGTCGCGAGAATTTATGCTGGAGTTTAAGCTTGCTGAAAGTGCAGGGGTGTCTGCGGAAGTTCAGCTGACTGCTTCGCTTAAGGATTTGGCGGCGGAAATATTGGAGCTGACGGGCGAGACCCCTGCATGCTCGCTTCGAATTCGTTTCTTCATGGAAGTGACGGATGTCACAACGCAGTGCAGCCAAATTAAGCAAATCATGCAGCGTATTTGGGAGCCGGATGTAGAACCGACACAAACGATAAGCTACCTTTTTGGCACGGAGCTGCCTACCTATTCGAATGTGATCGAGCTTGGCTTTAGTCGCAAAATAGGCGAAGAGCAAATGGAGGATATTCCGGAGCTGATTGATCATGTCCTTAAGACTTTGATGAAGCTGAAAGAGATTGCTGAATAGATGTTTTTTTATATTCCAGTCCTCTAAGTTCCTAATATTTACAGTGAAATACTGTCTGTTTCTTTAAGCAAGAAGCTGTGCTATAGTACTTGTGAATGAACAACTGAAGAAGAAACTCCGAAGCTGTTGTCTACGGACAATGATAGCTCTCGGGAGAGGTTCGCGAACTCCCTCTATAAAAAACTATGCGAAACGATTGTCCCATTAGGTGACATCGTCGTTTTCGCGTTCGGCGCGAAGCGGGTTTTTTAACGCTTCGCGCCGTTTCTTTGGTTTTTTATGTACATACGAAGGAATTCAAGCGATCTCGGTCTTCTCACATCAGAGAGGGAGATGCAGCATGAAATCAGAAAAAGCGATCGTTGTGTTTAGCGGCGGTCAGGACAGTACGACCTGTTTATTTTGGGCAATGGAACGATTCAAGGAGGTAGAGGCCGTTACGTTCAACTATGGGCAGCGGCATAAGCTTGAGCTGGATTGCGCGGCGGCTATCGCCAAGGAACTTCAGATTAAGCATCATATTCTTGATATGTCCCTTCTTAATCAATTGGCACCTAATGCACTCACAAGAGACGATATCGCGATTGAGCAAAAAGAAGGAGAGCTGCCTACAACTTTTGTTGATGGCCGCAATCTGTTATTTCTTACGTTCGCAGCAGTGCTAGCAAAGCAACTGGGTGCGAAACATATCGTAACAGGCGTATGCGAAACGGACTTTAGCGGATATCCGGATTGCCGAGATATATTCGTAAAGTCGTTAAATGTGACGCTGAACTTATCGATGGACTATTCGTTTGTGATCGATACGCCGCTTATGTGGCTGAACAAAGCCGAGACATGGAAGCTTGCGGATGAGCTGGGCGCCTTCAATTTTGTCCGTGAACGCACATTGACCTGCTATAACGGGATTATTGCGGATGGCTGCGGAGATTGTCCGGCTTGTCAGCTTCGGAGGAAAGGGTTGGACGAATATTTGGTCCAGCGCATTTAGGGTGAAGCGATGATACAGCAGATTTATCCGGCCGCACAGCATAGCTATAGTTATGAGCTTAATAAGGATTTTCACTTTGCAGCAGCTCACTTCGTACCGAGTGAAGAAGCTGGAAAATGCCAGCAGCTTCATGGCCATACTTATTATGCGAATGTAACAGTTGCAGGCGATGAGCTTGACGAGGCAGGTTTTCTTGTCAACTTCGCTATAATTAAAAGCTTGATTCATGATCGTTTTGACCATTCTTTGCTAAATGACGACAACGAACACTTTAGCAATGTGTTGCCCGATCGTTTTCCTACGACTGAAGTGGTAGCACGAACGATTAGCGACATCGTTCAGCGCCATTTGGATGGTACTGTAAATCGTCCGCAATGCGTTCAAGTCTTTTTGCGTGAAACGCCGACGAGCTATTGTATTTATCGTCCGAAGCGGGAGGCGGTCTAATGATGCCATCCAATAAACGAATTCCTGTAATGGAAATATTCGGCCCTACGGTCCAAGGAGAAGGTATGGTTATTGGCCGGAAAACGATGTTCGTTCGTACTGCTGGCTGTGATTACAGCTGCTCTTGGTGCGATTCGGCATTTACTTGGGACGGCAGCGGCAAAGAAGATATTCGCATGCTGACAGCATTTGAAATAATAGAGCAATTAAAAGAAATAGGTGGAAATACGTTTGAGCATGTGACGATTTCCGGCGGCAATCCCGCACTGCTCCCACAGCTGGGTGAATTTGTTGATGAGCTCCATAAACGAAACATCAGCGTTGCACTGGAGACACAAGGGAGTCGTTGGCAGGACTGGTTTTGGTCGATTGATGAGCTTACGTTGTCGCCTAAGCCGCCGAGCTCTGGCATGAAGACAGACTGGTCGAAGCTTGATGAAATCGTGTCCAAACTGAATCGGAAATCAACTAGCTTTTGCTTAAAAACAGTCGTTTTCGACGAGGACGATCTAGAGTATGCGACATACGTTCACCTCAGGTATCCAATGGTCCCTTATTATTTGCAGGCAGGCAATGGAAACTTGCAGGAAACGGAGCCGCAGCTCTTGCTTCCTTATTTATTGGAGCGTTATGAATGGCTAATCGAGAAGGTTATGCCGAATCAGGATTTAAAGCGGGTGCACGTTCTGCCGCAGCTTCATACCTGGGTATGGGGCAATAAGAAAGGCGTTTAATTCAAAACAGCTAAGAGAGGCGGAAACGAGCATGGAAGGAAGAAGCAAAGAGGAGCTGAGCGGTGTGACGCTGCTAGGCAATCAAGGAACACAATATTTGTTTAACTATGCACCGGAAATTTTGGAGGCCTTTGATAATAAGCATCCGAATCGCGATTATTTCGTAAAATTTAATTGTCCGGAATTTACGAGTCTTTGTCCGATGACGGGACAGCCGGATTTTGCAACCATTTATATATCATACATTCCGGGTGACAAAATGGTAGAGAGCAAGTCGCTTAAGCTGTATTTGTTCAGCTTCCGCAATCACGGTGATTTCCACGAGGATTGCATGAACATTATCATGAATGATTTAATTGCGCTGATGAGTCCAAGATATATAGAAGTTTGGGGCAAATTCACACCGCGTGGCGGCATATCCATCGACCCGTATTGCAATTATGGCCAGCCTGGCACAAAATATGAGCAAATGGCTGAGCATCGCCTCATGAATCATGATTTGTACCCAGAGAAAGTGGATAATCGTTAATTTAGCATTGCAGTTCAAATGAGTAAAAGAGATACATTTATGATAGATTTTTCTGAATTGCCCGACTAAGGTCTAGGTGAATTTCATGCCTGAAGTCCATTTCAATTATTCTATTAAAGTCTATACTTAGTTTAGAGTTACTAGGGCGTGTCTGAGAACTCAGAGGACAGCAAATTTTGCCGGATTTTCGTTCCATGCAAGGCGCGTTTGTGAAGGCGTACCGGGGTACGTCAAGCAAACGGAACGAAGCAGGGGGTGAAAAGGCGGTGAAAGGTGCCACTGAACGGGTTTTCAGACACGTCCTGGAGAATAGGTGGACAAACGATGATTAAAAATGCGATATGTATGTCTGTACTGCTTTGCACCATAGCATCGGCGTTAACGAACTTTGGAGTATCTCCCGTTCGAGCGCTAGCAGCTCCAAGCGCGTCACAAGCTGAATATATTAGTATAGATAATATGATTGAGCCCTTCTTGTTGCAGCCGAAGCAGGATGAAAAGGCATGAAGGCTGTTTTAACACAAGCCTAAGCTTGCATGAAAGCATGACTAATTAGTAAACGCCGCTACCTATATGGAAGCGGCGTTTGCTGTTTCTAATAGAATGCAATCAGCTCAAGCGCTGTCTGTCCCTATAAGCAAAATGATTGGTTGGGCCATGTCCGCTCCCAATTCCCAGCTTGTCCTCAATAGCAGCTTGAATGAAGGCTTTGGCAGTTCTTATAGCTTCAAGTACAGGTTTGCCTTGAGCAATTTCTGCAGCAATCGCAGCGGAGAAAGTGCATCCAGTGCCGTGAGTATGCTTAGTGTCGATACGTTTGCTTTCCAAATATACAAATTGTTCTCCATCGTAGATGAGATCAACGAGCGGTTCGCTGCTTGAACCGTGGCCGCCCTTAATGACAACATAGCGGGAGCCTATCTGATGCAATATTCGGGCGGCTTCCTCTCGATCGCTTAACGTCCGGATCGGGATTCTTGCGATAAGCTCAGCTTCTGGAATGTTAGGAGTCGTTATAAGCGCGAGCGGCAGCAAATACGTAATCAGTGTCTGAATAGCTTCTTGCTGAAGCAGAGATGAGCCGCCTTTCGCTACCATGACAGGATCAATGATGAGATTATGCCAGTTATATTGCTTTACTTTCATTGCAACGATCTTTATAATCTCTGCGCTGAACAGCATGCCTGTCTTAACTGCGGATGGGTCCAGATCCTCGCCGATCGAATCGAGCTGGCAGCTAATAGCCTCAGCATCCAGCGGGTAGATGCCCTGAACGCCAAGCGTATTCTGCGCAGTCACTGCGGTAATAACCGACATGCCGTAGGTGCCGAGCTCTTGAAATGTTTTTAGATCAGCTTGAATACCTGCGCCGCCGCCGGAGTCCGAGCCTGCAATCGTAAGTGCTTGATATCTTCTCATCCGTGCATCTCCTTCGAAAGAGTAGAATTAATTTACAAGTTTGAAAAAGCATCCTCAGCCTTTATATCCTCTGGCAGCAAGTCGTTATCGACGAGCCAATCCCTTACATTAGACCAAGAAGCAGGCTCCTGATATCCAAATGATTGCTTCCCTGCATCCATGAGAGGCAGAAGAATGTCCAAGCTTTTTGTCTCAATTTCTTTATCGAGAGGGGAGGTCTGGTTCTCATGCTCAAATAAAATCGACAACGATTTTTGTTTATTTTCAGCTACAAATTGTTGACCCTCCGTAATGGCTGCGATGAAGCTTCTGAACAACGCCTGCTTCTCAGCTAGTCTTTGATCACTTGCTACAAGCACAAGCTCGTAATAATCCGGCACGCCAAAATCTGTTGGGTTTATCGCCGTCATGGGATGCCCTTCCTTGGCAAGCAGCAATTGCTCATGATTAATAAATCCACCGATGATCGCATCTACTTTGTTGGTTGCTATAGCTGGAATAAAGGAAAAACCAACGTCAATCATTTCCACATTTTGCGGGTCACCGCCGTCATGCTTAATCATGGTGCGCATCATTGCTTCATACAGAGGGATGGAGGAGAAGCCGACCTTTTTACCAACAAGGTCCTTGGGTGATTTGGCGCTTCCGCCTTCTGGTACCATTAGATGATTAAGCGGATGCCTGACGATTGCTGCAATGGATTTAACAGGAATATCCTCGCCGCGAGCCATCAATACCTGTGGCTGGTAGCTGAGCGCCAAATCAACCTTGCCAGCAGCCACTAGCTTCAACGCATCATTTGTATCCGCGGGCATTTGGATGCTAACCTCTAAACCATGCTTCGCAAAATAACCGTTTGTTTGAGCCGCATAGAGGAAGGAATGCACCGCATTTGGATACCAGTCGAGCATAATGCTAATAGTCTGGGGATTTTGTTTTGCCGAAGTGTCCTCGGGTTTGTTTTCAGTTGGGACAGCGTTGCTGCTGCACCCGTTAAGCACGAGCAGCAGAGAAGCAAGCATTGGAATTATCCATTTGATAGATGCTTTGATGATCATGTATTGAACCTCTTTCTCTTTAGTATTGATTTCTCCAAAAGGATAATGGCAGCAAATAATAAGATGCCAATGAGGGATAGCAGAAAAACGGATGCAAACATGGAATCGGCGTTCAAATTGCTGGACATTCGGCGGCTATAGTAGCCTAGGCCTTCACTGCCTCCAAGCCATTCACCGATGGTGGCGCCGACAACACAATAGACGATAGACAGCTTAAGTCCTGAGAAGAAGGACGGTAGGGCGATGGGTACTTGTATTTTTCGGAAAATACCCCAGTGCGTTGCTCCCATTGTGAGCAGCAGCTCTTCATATTCGCCACCGCTTTTCTTAAGCCCGTCATAGGTGCTCACAATGATAGGGAAAAAAGCAGTCAAAAAAACAACAGCGACCTTGCTCCAAATCGTATAGCCAAACCACATAATGAAAATTGGCGACAGAGCGATAAGCGGGATGGTCTGACTGATGACGACAAACGGGTACAGCGCCTTCTCCAGTATTCGAAAAGTGTGCATGCCTGCTGCGAGCGTAGTCCCAATAACAATCGACAATAGAAAACCGAGGGACACTTCTTTAAGCGTAGCCAGCAGATGTTTGCCAAGCAGCAGATGGCCATCTTCGATTAATGCCTGAGCTATTGAGCTAGGTGACGGCAGTATGTAGGGTGGAACCAATCCGAGCTGTGCGACCGCTTGCCAAACGAGCAGTAAGCTAATGAGCAGCAGTATGAATAGTCCGTAATGGCTCAGCCACTGGTTAATTAGAGGTTTGCGCATGCAGTCTTCGCTCCAAATCTTGCCGCAGCTTGATGAAGTCGGGTTCATAATTTTGCTCATAGTGTCTTGGTCTCGGCAAAGGGACGACTATTTCCTGTATCCCTTGCGCCTCGCTAGCAGCACCTGGCAATAAATAAATGCGGTCGCTCAGCAATATCGCTTCCTCAAGATCATGTGTGATAAAGAGGACAGTTTTTCCAAGGTCGCTCCACAGCTCTAGCAGCCACTTATGCATGCCGCGTTTGGTCATGGCGTCAAGCGCGCCAAACGGTTCGTCCAGCAGCAGCAGCTCTTGTCCGGTTACTAGCGTGCGCAGAAAAGCAGCCCGCTGTCGCATGCCGCCTGACAACTCGTCAGGGTAAGCTTGTTCATAGCCTGCTAGTCCGAAGCGTGTTAGCAGCTCCATGATTTGGATCGTGTTATAATGGGGATTGCTGCGTGTCAGCTCAAGTGGAAGCAGACAATTGCCGAGTATTGTTCTCCATGGCAGAAGAAGATCCTTTTGCGGCATATAAGCAATCTTGCCGAGACGATTGGGGGCAGGCTTGCCATGCAGCCTAATTTCACCTAGGCTAGGCTGAAGCAAACCGGCCATGAGCTTAAAGAGAGTGCTTTTGCCTGAGCCGCTAGCACCGATGATAGAGACAAACTCACCTGAGTAGGCTTGAAGCGAAAGATTAGACAGTATAGATGTTTCAGCAAGCTTGTCGTAGGTGTAGCTTACTTGGTGAAGTGAGATTATAGCTGTAATACGCATCCCTCCGTAAACAAATAAAGACCCACCCATTTCCGAGGGGAAATGAGCGGGTCTAACGATCACACAAGGCTTGCGCGCATGAATGAATGCTTTGCTGCTCCACTTCCCTCCGCTGGAATGATCCAGATCAGGTTCCAAGGGTCCGGAGCAGTTGCTCCATCTCAGCCGTTAGGCTCCCCTAGTGAAATAAATAGGTTTATATGCAATTTGTATTTTTTCTACTATAGCATACACTGGATAGATGTAAACCATAATTATCCGAAAAGGCGTTGGACAAATGAAAAATTTACTCGTAACGGGCTACCGAGCGCATGAGCTTAATATTTTTAGCCAGAAGCATGAGGGCATTGTTTATATAAAAAAAGCGCTGACAGGCAAGCTGGTTCCACTTATAGAAGATGGGCTTGAGTGGGTGATTACCCCGGGTCAATATGGCGTGGATTTGTGGGCGTGCGAGGTCGTTATTGCGCTGAAGGAAATTTATCCTCATTTGAGACTTTCAATTATTTCGGCATACAGCAATCCGGAAGAAAAATGGAAGGATGATAAAAAGGAGTTTTATCAGCAGGTTTTAAAAGGGGTCGATTATTACGCTTCGGTCAGCAACCAGCCGTATAATGGCATTTGGCAGTTTACGGCTAGGGACGAGCTGCTGTTTCGGAAAACGGACGGCATTCTGCTCGTTTATGATGAGGATGCAGGCGAGGGCAGCCCCAAGTTTTTTAAAGAAAAAGCGTTAAAGAAACAGCAGGCTGAGGGCTATGGTTATTTCAGCATAAGCTCAGAGGACATTCAGAGCATTGCGGATGACGACAATCTGTATTCGGAAAATTAACGAGGCATAGTAGTTGAGTTATAGGCGTTTATTTCATGCTGACAGGCAGAGACCTGTCAGCTTTTTTTATGCGCCAAGCTGACTGTTTATGCTAGTGAGATACATTGGGATTGACAAATAATAGGTGGCGTATTATTATCTGATTAGATAAATATCTAATTAGACATAAGTTAAAATTGCTTGGTGGAGGAAGAGGTGGCGAACAGTGCAATTAGATAAGGTCGTAGCCTATCATAAGGCATTATCCGATCCGACGAGAATTAAATTGTTGATTATGCTGGCTGAAGGTGAGCTTAATGGACAGGTGCTCGCAGAGAAATTAGGCGTGACGCCTGCTACGATTACGCATCATGCAACCAAATTAAGAGAGGCCAGCTTAATTAATGAACGCAGAGAGAAAAATACGATTTATTTTTCGTTGAACCATTATTTTATTAAGAGCAACGCTAATGCGGCGGCGGAGCTCATTTACCGGAATGCAGGTGCAGAGAAGGGAGTGGACAACATGGAGGATAGCAATAAGAAACTGAAGGATTCAGTCATTCGCAACTTTTTTACAGCAGAAGGTAAGCTGAAGCATATGCCGGCTCAGCATAAGAAAAAATTGATCGTGCTTCAGCATATGGTTTCTCATTTGACGAGAGGGAAACAGTATACAGAGAAGGAGATTAACGAATTTATCAAAGGTTATCATGATGACTTCGCGACCATTCGCAGAGAGTTCATTATGCATCAATTGATGTTTAGAGAAAATGATATTTACGAATTGAATCCGCAAGAAATATGGGCGAAGTGGGAGATTCTTTCGTAAGCGGAAGTTGTTTTTGACAATAGCGGACATCAGATGCCTTATTTGCTTTATTTCTCTTCTATTGGCATAGGTTGCGGACATAAAGGCCGTTATTTGGCAATAATCGTTATAAATGACTGCGATTTCTGCTAAATAACGGACTCTATGTCCGTTAGAAGCTAATATGGCCTTTAAATTTGAAAATAAGGGCTTCTATGTCCGTTAGAAGTAAAACTGAACTCATCGAGCGGCTGCTGTGCTACTGCGTCATAAAGGAAAAGTAATTTTTTATCGAATGTAGTATCTTCTGAAGGATATCTGAAAGATAAAGTACATAATAAGAGTGGATTACAAAAGGAGCGAACACATATGACGATGGTAGAAGGTACTAAAGAAAACCCATGGAAATTAAAAACACCCCCTCAGACATCTGAATATGAAATGTATAAGGATGAAAAGGACGGTAAAGAAATTTTAGTATGCACAGTTGGGAAGACGGTGTTGCATTATGATTTCCGCTGCATTGATGACTTAAGCGCGATGCTCAAACAACATGGTGACTGGATTGAGCTTGGCAGCGCCGATGAGCAGAAGCCTGCTAAAGAGGGTACTGTTGAAGCATGGGGACGCTCGTCTGAAAACCCGATTGGCGGGTGGTATGGATTGAAAAAAGGGTTGCGCGGCAGATTCGGAATGTATCTTCCACCATTAATGGAGAAGCTGGGACTTGCAGAAGTAGAGCATAATCCAAGGAATAATCGGATGAAGTCCATTTAATCGCAGTGGTGTGAAAACTTGAAATGGGACGAGAACCATACAATCCTATTGTGAATGATTATTGAGATCGAGTGATTGRCTGCCGCAATGGCAGCTTTTTTTTATTGTAAGAGTGATTGAGAACTTACAAATATTTGTATATATTTATTTTAAAAGTATGATTAGGAGGGTTATTCCTTGACATCCTCACAATTGAAACCCGGTAAACTAAAACCCGGAGATACCATTGGAATTGTTTCACCATCCTCGCCTGTTGCTTTTTATTGCCCTAACAGATTGAATCGCGGAATAGCTGCTTTAGAAAATATGGGATTTAAAGTAATTACAGGACAGCATAGCAGGAAGAGAACAGGTCACACGGCTGGCAGCCTAAATAATCGTTTGGATGATTTTCATCATATGATTCGAGACCCGGATGTAAAAGCAATTATCGCTACAATAGGGGGATACAATTCACATCAGCTACTTGAAGAATTAGATTATTCGCTGATTAGCAGCCATCCGAAAATTATAATGGGGTATAGTGATATAACTGCACTTTTAGCAGGCATACATGCAAAAACAAATCTTATTACATTTATGGGACCCGCTATTATGCCGCAATTTGGAGAATTTGGCGGACTTATTGATTTTACATACCATTCCTTTGTGAGAACCTTAATGAAGGATACACCAATTGGAATGATTGACTCCAGCGATCATTGGACCGAGGAACATTTAAGCTGGGACATTGACGATTCACGCCCAAGAGCGATCGTCCCTAATACAGGCATGAAGATTTTAAAGCCAGGGCATGCGAGAGGACCTATACTAGCTGCGAATATGGGAACAATTCTCCTGCTGGCAGGTACGCCCTATTTACCAAGCTTCGAGGGTAAAATTTTATGTCTAGAAGACGACGAGAGTGAGYAGCCAAGTACAATTGATAGATATGTTACACAATTTCGCCAGATGGGTATCTTTGATCAAATTTCCGGTCTGATTATTGGAAGATTCCATTCGAATGTAGGATTTAATGAAGAAGATTCATTGCAAGAGCTGCTGCAAAATGCAACGAGAGGATACGATTTTCCGATTATATATGATGCGGATTTTGGTCATACGGACCCTATGATTGTACTTCCAAATGGTGTTGAGGCTAGTTTGCAAGCTAATGAAGAACGAGGGATACTTTTTTCGATTGAAGAATCCGCCGTGCAATAATAAAATCTACTTTATATCATTTATTTCAATACATGAAATTGTGAATATTATTTTGGACAGAAATCAGCTGTTGTTTTAAACTAGAATAGAATTCATACGTTAATTTGGAGGGAAAAATATGAAATTAGAAAATCAAAAAGAGATCCTGACAATCGTTAATTCAGATGTTACAGCTTCCAGCTTCAAAAATGTTTGTGCGGAGCAGGTCACGCTTAACTGCTGCAACCTTAGCGGTATGAATATGAATGATGTGAATTTAACGGGATTACATATCTCTGATGCTAATTTGAGTGAGTTTGTTATTGACGGTGCACAGTGGGGCGGAGCCCATTTCCGCAACATTGGATTCGGTAATCCAAATCAGCCTGATGTTGAATTCAACAGAACACCTGTGCAATTAACCAATTGTAATTTACATCAAAGCGTATTTACGGATTGCAATTTAAAAAACGCTAAATTGGACAACTGCGATATTTCTGGTTTAACTATAAACGGAATTGATATCGAAGGTTTAATTAAACAGTTTGAAGCTATGGAGAAAAAATAGGAATAAAGCAGCTTTATCCAGCGAGGCACAATTACTTAAAGCCGTAAAAAGTTCGCCAACAAGGCAGCCTTTTGCGGTTTTTTTAGAATAAATGGGATGAGTTTTGCGAGTAGGAGTTGTTCGCGATTTAGACGTGTCAGTAACGGACATGGAGGACGCTATTTTTGCGGTTAACGTACAATCGGTTTGCTAACGGACATAGGATACGTTATGGATGTGAAAAGAAGTAAAATTATGACTTTTGAAGCTGAATAAGGTCCTCTATGTCCGTTAGTTTGCAAAAAAGGGYGAAAATGTAGCAAATAGAGTACCTGATGACCGTTAGCAAAGCAACATTGATCTAGATTGTCACGTCTCTATAATATCTGATCGAAAAATAGGAGGAGAGCAGCTATTCGAAACCATATTTTAACTGCTTTGCCGATTCATTTGTTGGCATGGGCAATGATTCTTACGGCAATGTTATTTGATCCATTTCAATGGTTTTTAAACCCGATCGTTAATAATACTCCAGCTTTTTTAACCGTTTCAAGATGGTTGGCTCAATCATTGCTCATAACGGGACTAATTGGCTTCTCCATATATAAGTTAAGAACGAGTCCCCAGCTGACAAGAAAAGATTTGAATGTAGTTTCTGTACATGTTTTGTTTTCTATTGTTCATATTGCAGTCGTTAGTGCGGGTATTTTTATAGCGGTCGGCTTTGAAGATTTATAGTAAATTTTTATCATACATAAGCAAATGGATGCTGCGAATTAAATGTATTTCTATATGAAGGCTGCCTTGGGGCAGTCTTTTTGTATTGTTAGGTCGGCCTGGTTGAGCAGAAAATGATGACTAAATAAAGCCGTTATTGCGAGTACTACGTAAATGTAGAGCTACACGAGTCCATAAATCTCTTATAAAGTGGAGTAATCGAAGGTAAGTTAATGATGGAAGGAGAGATAACGTTGAGTATAACGTCCAATAAAGATGGTTTTGAGCTATTGGCATGCCTGCCTATGAATGAGGATGAGCTCAGAGAGGATGTACCTTTGGCGGGATCATACGCGGTAATCAACTGTGGCGAGCGATTTCTTATTTGTTTTAACAAGTGGAGACAACAATGGGAAGTACCCGCAGGGGGAAGAGAGGAAGGGGAAACACCGAGGGAATGTGCAAGCAGGGAGTTATTCGAAGAAACATCACAAATCGTTAATGACCTCGAGTTCATCGGGTTGATAAAAGTGAAGAAGCCTAATGGAGATATCAAATATAATCCCATTTATTATGCTAGTGTAGATAAGCTCGTCCCATTCCAAGCAAATGAAGAAACTGAGCAGATCGTACTTTGGGATTTAATTGAAGAAATTGGTCAAATGGATGAAGTCGATAAAGCGGTTCTTGAGTGGTGCAAGGTTATCTCTGCTAAAGGTAAAAACGAATGAAATAGTGTATGACAAAATAACGATGATATCCGGGAAAAGAAAAACTTAATAAATAAAATATATWTATTGACACTTTCATTTTTTAGCTGGTATACTATGGAACATTACTCATACC
>NZ_JBFRDK010000054.1:0-50982 GCF_052113545.1 Paenibacillus sp. TAF43_2 | reverse complement strand
GCAGGAGCCCTTACAACGGAGCAGTTCGATTATTGGAGGTCTCAGGGAAACAAACAATTCTCCGATTTCATGCAAATGATTTATGATTCTGCTGAAAATATTCATTTATTAGGCTCAGCTTCACATTTGCTTTACATCGGAATTAGAAAATAGCAATAAAAAATTACCAAAATTAGTGTTGTGCACAAAGTTATCCACAAAGAGGCTTCGTTTTGTGGATAAAAGAGTGAAATGCCCGAAAACACTGGATTTACGAAAGATCAATATTGTGAACGGAAAGGGGATATTATTTGCGGTGTATAACTGTGGATAATGTGCATAACGTGGATAAAATAAATAAATGTAAGAAATTGTACCTATAAAACGACGGATTCCGCTAAAATGCTACTCTTATACGTAGGTACTATCGACAGAATTAACTAACAATTTATACAGAACTGTTGATATCTCTGTGGATAATGGTGATTGGTTGTTTATAGCAGCTTTTGGAATCATTAGTAAGCTTCCTATTGTTTTGCGCTAGCATTGCGGTCACGCAAAAAAATTGCGTGAATTACTAGACAGGTTTTCGGTGAAAAAGTTAACGGTATGCGTTATCTTGAAACTATGACGCATACCAAAACATAAATCTCACCTTATAGCTTTTAGTGATAGACAATGCTTAAGTGTGAATGGAGGTTAACCAAGGAATGGATAAGCAAACGATCATTCAGGTAAGCTCGGTCAGCAAGTACTATGGTGCGAATAAGGCAGTGGATCAGGTTTCCTTCAAAGTAAACGAAGGTGAAATATTCGGTATTATCGGTACGCACGGCGCGGGAAAAACGACGTTGCTAGAGATGATAATGGGGATTCGTATGCCCGACCAAGGCAGTATACGGATCTATGGACATGATGTGGTGCTGGATGCAGAAAAATTGAAGGAAGACATCGGAATTCATCTGCAAAGCACAACCTTAGTAGATAAAATGAATGTTCGAGAGGCAATGGAGCTTTTCCAAGGTTTTTATAAACGGAAAAATAATTTGGATCACATTATTGAACAGTTTGGGCTTAGTCCATATTCGGATAAACTAGTTAAACGTTTATCAGGCGGTTGGAGACAACGTACGGCACTAGCTATCGCATTGGTGAACGATCCAAAAATCATATTTTTGGATGAACCCACAACAGGACTGGATCCGCAAGCCAAACGTGATTATTGGTCACTGCTGCAGATTCTTAGACAACAAGGGAAAACAATTATTGTCGCTTCTCATGATATGGAGGAAATTCAGCGCAATTGCGATCGCGTATGCGTGATGCGCAAGGGAGAATTCATTACTTGCGATAACCCGTCTACACTTATTGCACAGCTGCCTGGTGGCGGCATGACAATGGAAGCCGTTTATATGCATCACGCAGTTGAGATGAATGGGAGTGTCAGCATATAAGAAAAACAAAAACTAAAAGTATGTTTATTGCACATGTATTCCTCAAGGAGGGCTTTTTAGTAAATGGATCATCGAGATCGCATCGAAAGTCCGTCAGTCGAGCGCAGAAAACTATTGGAGAAGAGAATGGAGATGATTACAAACTTAATCAATCAAATGAATGAGGGGGAGAGTCAGAAGCAAGAAGATCAAAAGCAAAAAAAACAAAAGCGCAGAGGCGACTGCAACGGCATAAGGACACTACATCGGTTAGGACGATTTGTAACTGTATTTCAGCGTATGTTTATGTAACGATTTAGTAGTATAATATAATGATCTTGATTTGGCGGAGGATCGATTGTGAACGATTGTATTCCACTCATTGGTCAACACATGCGTTTATTGGTTCAGCGTTTCTTTACAGCTGAGCCTCTTGCACGTTATGCAGAGCAGTTTATTGCGGACAAGCTTGAAGAGACGATTCGATTTGGTCAATTGACGGTTATTCATTACCGCATGTTTGGCGGAAAAGGCGAAGACCCCATAAAAGCAGCTGCTGCAGTCGAACTATTTATTTTGGCGTCGGATATATTGGATGATTTGCAGGATCAGGATGTTCCAAGCAAGCCTTGGATGAAAGTCCCAATGCCTATAGCCATTCATGTAGCCTCCTCTCTACTAACCTTGTCGCAGCAAGCAATCTTATGCAGCACTTCTAATCATGAAATACGATTGGCACTCACAGAAATGATGAATGCGCAGCTTCTGAAGGCCGCAAATGGTCAAATGCTTGATATTGTGAATGAAATGAACGACGAGGAATCCTATTTGGATGTCGTAAAACAAAAGTCTGCTACGCTTCTTCAACTAGCGTGTATGGCCGGCGTAATGTTGGCAGGTCGCCCTTGGAATGAAACCGTTGCGGAATATGCGCTAGAAATAGGTATTTCAGCTCAAATTCAGAATGACCTCCGAGATTTGCTGCGATGGGATGAAAAAAGTGATTTTCTTCAACGTAAATGCACTTTGCTTACTCTGTATTTAATAGAAGGAGAAGCAGAAGAGGATCGCTGGATTAAAGAGTATTTTGAGGGTCGGTTAACTTCCGAAGAAATTGCGATGAAAAGAGAGCTTTTTCTTGAAACCTGTGAAAGAACAGGGACTATATTATATGGCTCTGTCATGAGTCGGATGCACTATAATCGCTTTGAGGAATTAGTAGACTCCATACAGGAAATAAGTCCTTGGAAAGTGGAATTTTTGCACATAATAAACTCTAAAAATGCATAACAACAAACCACGCAAAACCTCTTTCGGTAAATACGAATCACTTTTGCGTTTCCTGTCGTATCTATTCCTGTTATAGTAGAGAAGAAGAAAAGATTACTAATATAGTAGTAGAGAAGCGGAGGAGTTAATATGTTAAAAGAAGCTATTCGTCAGTTGGTAAGCAACACTGAAAAAATGTCTATGGCTATGGGTGGACAAATGCAAGTAGCAGGTGTTTCAGTTGCTGAACAACGCGCTCTTCTTGGCGAACTAAAGAACAAAAACGAAAAAAATAGCGGCTACGCATACATGTGGAATTAGCATACTGATTTGTAGGGAAGGAAGAGGAGTGCATGAGACCTAACTTATTTAACCGAATTGTTGCAATCCTCTTCCTGTTTGTCTTGTTAGGTTCTGTTTTATATTTAACCTCGGTAATCGTAAGAATTCCTTCAATCGGTGCTGTACTAGTGGAGGAGCCAGGTAATCGTTATTTTGTTAAGTCGATAGAACCAGCGGGACAAGCGGATGTAAAAGGTATTGAAATAGGCGATCAGATTTTAGAAATAAATGGTAATTCAGTACAGGAGTTTGAGTATGTAAAGAAATATAATTCAATTGAATCCGCAGATTACGTTCTTGTTTTACATAAGGATAAAGTTACACAGAAAATTGAGTTTCCCAAGGGGTGGACAGGCGACCATTCGTTATGGGAGCTGCTGATTCAGTTGTATATCCCTGGTGTTTCACTCATTATTTTTTGTGCATTTTCAGGATTTTTGTATGCAAAACGAAGGAACGATAAGGCTGTAATCATTCTTATTTTGTTTTTTATTTCGATTGGCTTAAGTTACTATAGTTCTGCAGCATCAAGTCGAAGCGATTCTGTAGGGCTTACTATTATTTATTTGGTTCTACCCAACATACCATTGCTGTTTATGAGCTTCATGAACATTTATTTAAAGCGATTCGATGTTCATTTTATTAGTAAATCAATATTGAACACTTTATATGGGATTGTGGGTTTTGTAGGGATCATAAGCTTGATTTATATCTGGACAAATTTGGCGTCAAACAATATCTATACCTATATTCAAATAGCCTATAGCAGTTCTGTGCTGATAGGTAATTTTGTATGCGTTTATATGCTTGTGCGAAAGTTTATAAAGCATCGGCGTACAAAGCTGCATTCTCTGTTCACAATCACGTTGATCTCGCATCTAGTTGCTTTTACTCCGTTTGCATTAATGAACCTGCTTCCTCAAATTATTGGTAAGGACCAAGTTTTTCCAGCCGCTTTTACTGCGCTATTCCTATTCTTATTACCTATCGTTTATTTCTATCTGTCTACCTCAAATCAATTATTTGATATTGACTTTATTCTAACTAGATTTAAATATTATACGGCGCTAGCCTTTATTCCAGCTGTCATTGTGGCGGCACTTGTAGCGTTTGTATTACTAGGAGAGAACAATCCGTCATGGTCCGCGTGGTTTGGCGTATTTTTTGTCATTTACATCGGAATGACGTTGTTTTTATATGGGAAGGAACAAATTGATCAAAGGTTCAGACCTAAGCTCTTTAAGGCGATGTATAGTTATCAGGATAGTCTGGATCGTTTCTCGCGAAAAATCGCTAGAGTAATGAAGCAAAGCGATTTGGAAGCTGTGCTTAAACAAGAGATTAGTGATCTGCTGCCAGTTAGTCGGATTACTTTTTTACTTATTGAGCAATCGGAGAATACCGTATACCCGATGGGCGATCATCCTGAKGAACTTATCACTGCTGAGTTTTTGCTCGGTACTGTAAATTCCTTACAGGTAGGCGAATTAATCGAGCTGCCTTATGGACTCGGTCTCGTAATAGGCAGACAAAGGTCAAGGTACCATATTTTGTGGATCGGCATGAAAACCAATCATACGCGGTTTAATTCGGACGAGCTTCGTTGGCTTAAGACGATGTCCAATTATTCCAGCATCGTATTTGAGAATCTATATTTAATTGAAGGCTTAATCGAGGATTTAGAGTCGGAGGTTCGCAAAGAGCATTCAACTTCACCATGGGTGCTGCGCCTTCTATTCTGTTTGTCTGAGAACGAGAGAAGAAAACTTGCTGCTGACTTGCATGACTCAGCGCTGCAAGATCAGCTGCTTTGGTACCGGAAGCTTGAAGCCATTATGATGGACTATCCGATTTCGAATAGTTTGGGACGCGAGCTGGAGGATATTAAAGAAGGATTGCTCGATGTTATCCATCAAATTCGTGAAACTTGTAATGAACTGCGTCCCCCGCTTTTGAAGGAGATGGGAGTAGTTGAGGCTGTTGAATCGATTATCGAGCATACTCAAATGCGTGTTAACTTTGCAGTGGATTTTCGTGCAAAATCATTTAATCGTCCGCTTAACGAGGAACAAATTACGGCGATTTACCGGATCGTACAGGAATTGCTGCGTAATGCGGACAAACATTCTCAAGCTAAATTAGTTGTTCTTGAGCTTGAGCTGCGCAAAGGAACGATATATTTCCGATATCAAGATGATGGTGTCGGTATGGATGTAAATCAAATGAGTGTTTCTTTTGAACATATGGGCTTGTCAGGCATTAAAGAGCGGGTGACTGGTCTGGAAGGTGACATATCATTTTATTCGGAAAGCGGTAACGGCTTAGAGGTTGTCATCTTGCTGCCAGAGATCATGACAGCCGGTAGATCGGAGAGGGGTATATCGCGTGATTCGTATCTTATTAGTTGATGACCATCCTTCTGTCGGAGAAGGAACCAAAACAATGATTGAACAAGACAGCGAGATGTCGGTATCGGTCGTTTTGTCCGCCATTGAGGCGCTCGATATTGTACAAATCCAGCAATTTGATCTCATTTTATGTGATTTGAATATGCCAGGCATTAGTGGATTGGAATTAACGAAACGTCTTATTCAACAGGATCCGGAGCGCAAGGTTATTATTTACTCGGGCTATGAGATTGGCTCGCATTTTAACTTGCTGATCGAATCAGGCGTCTCTGGTTTTATTTCCAAGACAGTATCAAGAGAGCAGCTGCATAATGCGATTCGATGTGCTATGAGAGGGGACACGGTTATACCGATTACCCTGTTGAAGCAGCTTAGAAGGCATGAAGTAACGATTGGACGGACAGAAGTAGCTGTTGAAGATGTGTCTATTAATGAGAAGGAACAGACCATATTACATGAAGTAGCTACTGGAATTAGCAATAAAGAATTGGCAGCTATGCTTCATGTTAGCCAGCGAAATGTCGAATATCAGCTGTCGCGTATATTTGATAAACTCAACGTGCGGTCCCGCTCGGAAGCAATTAAGGAAGCACAGCGTTTAGGCTTGATCAGCTTAGAACAATACTAGTATTAGGTTAGATAACTCTAGGTTGTTTAGGTGGTTAAGTAGGATAGGAATGAATAAAACCGGCAGCTAAAGGATTATCCTTAAGCTGCCGGTTTTAATTGATTTACGAATTGATTTACGAAACTTACATGTATTGCTCCCATTCCTCATATGCGGTTGATAGTGAGGTTTTAACAGCTTCAATGGCAGCTTGAATTTCTTGAATACGGATGTAATCATTAAAAATCGCAGGATCAGTGAGCTGTAATTCCAAATCGGTTATTTGCTGCTCCAGCGTAGCGATTTCCAGTTCTAATTGTTCAACTTTACGCTGCCGTGTACGTTCTTCACGTTTTGCTTGCTTGTCCGCCTCGTAAGAGTTGGCAGGTGAAATGTCGGATACGGCTGTTGTTTTTGAGTTTGAAGCCTGTTTTGACAGTGCTTCGAGCCGTGCTTCTTCGATTTCACTTTTTTTCTCTATCATTTCGTCATAATTTCCTAGGAAATGATCAGTACCTGACGACTTTAGTTCGACAATTCGTTCAGCCATCTTGTTTAGGAAGTAACGATCATGCGAAATGAAGAGCAAGGTTCCTTCATAGTCAAGCAATGCAGCTTCAAGAACTTCTTTGCTAAATAGATCGAGATGGTTGGTAGGCTCATCCAAAATAAGGACATTGGCCTCTGCAAGCATAAGCTTCGCTAGAGATACACGTGCTTTCTCACCGCCGCTAAGGGAAGAAATTCGCTTGAGTACGTCTTCGCCGCTAAATAAGAAGTTGCCGAGCACCGTACGAATACGTGCCTCCTCCATATGGGAGTAACTGCCCCAAACCTCTTCAAGAACAGTATTTTGACCGTTCAGCCGCGTTTGTTCTTGGTCATAATAGCCGAGTTTGACGTGAGTTCCAAACTTAATTGTACCTGTAGTTGGTTCATTTTGACCGACAATAACCTTTAGCAGTGTGGATTTCCCAATCCCGTTCGGACCAATTAATGCAACGGTTTCACCACGAGTAAGCTGGAAGGATACATTTTTAAAGATAGGTGTGTCCTTACCTGGGAAAACAACGGAAACCTCATTAACAGCAAGTACGTCTTTGCCTGTCGAACGCTCGATTTCAAATGTGAAATGTGCTTTTTTCAAATCACCCTGCGGCTTGTCCAGGCGATCCATTTTGTCCAAAGCTTTCCGTCTGCTTTGTGCACGTTTGGTCGTTGAAGCTCGAACAATATTTCGTTGAACAAATTGCTCCATACGCGAAATTTCGTCCTGCTGTTTTTCGAATTGACGCATATTGATTTCGTACTCGGCAGCTTTCAGCTCCATATAGCGGCTGTAATTTCCAGTATACCGCTTGGAGGTATGACGCTCGATTTCGATAATTGTTTGAGCAAGAGCATCTAGGAAATAACGATCATGGGATACGACCAAGATGGCACCCGAATATCCGCGCAGATAGGACTCTAGCCATGTTAAAGTCTCAATGTCGAGATAGTTGGTAGGCTCATCAAGCATGAGCAGATCTGGTGCCTGAAGCAATATGCGAGCGAGTGCGAGCCGTGTTTTCTGGCCGCCGCTTAATGTTGATATTAAAGTGTCAGCTGGAAATGTTCCGAAACCCATACCGTGAAGAACACTGTTAATACGCGTGTTGACCTCGAAACCGCCTTGCTCGCGGTACCAATCTGAACGCTTGGCATAGCGATCGAGTATGGCTGTATAACGTTTCTCATCCTGATGAAGTTCGGGATCTGCAATTTTGACTTCGAGATCACGAAGCTCTTGTTCTGCTTCAATTAGATGCGAGAAAACGGCAAGCATTTCTTCACCAATCGTTCGATTGGATTGCAATCCGCTATTCTGAGCGAGATAACCAATTTTAGTTTCTTTGGCTTTATGAATAGCGCCAGAATCTGCGGACATTTCGCCTGCAATGATTTTGAGCAGTGTAGACTTGCCTGCACCGTTCACACCTACGAGACCAATACGTTCTCGTTCCAGCACTTGCATCGAAATATTGGATAATACGACATTTACGCCGTAGCTTTTTGTTACGTTAGAAACCTGCAGCAGCATTTTGAAACCTCCAACAAATAAATGGTAAAGAACGAATGCTCATACTACATATTAGTGTACCATAAACGAGCGCTAGCATTGGCGAAAGTTGCACAACAATGTTAAACTACAATTAATGAAAGAAAATGATGGGAACTAGAATAGGTGAATGCTTTTGGTTGAACCAAATCAACGGGGCGATAAGGCTTACATACGAAGTCAGATAACAATAAAACGAAATAAATTACCAGTCGAGCAGCGGCGATTATGGTCAGAAGCAGCTTGCACGAAAGCGATGGCTTTTATCGAAAGCCATTCGGTCGGCGCGTTTATGGTGTACGTGTCTTTTCGGAGCGAGCTTGATTTGTCGGGTCTCATTGAATGGGGCTGGCGAACAGGGCGAGAAGTCATTGCGCCAAGATGCATCGCAGCAGATCGTTCCATGGAGCTCTATACCTTGCGTAGCTGGGATGATCTGATACCTGGTGCATATGGGATTTTGGAGCCGAATCCGAATACAGCGCAGCCTTTTAAGGACAATTGTGAGCTGGGTGTTGTGTTTGTGCCGGGACTAGCCTTTGACCTTCAAGGGGGCCGGCTTGGTTATGGAGGCGGTTATTATGACCGCTTTGCTGAATCATTTCAAAACAATGCTTCTAAGCCGTACTGGCTTGGAATAGCGTTCGAGGCGCAGCTCATTGATGAGGTGCCACTCGAGGGGCATGATTTGAAAATGGATGGCTTGATTACTGAAAAAAACATGTATTTAGTTTAGAGGAAATGCAGCTGAATGATTGCCAAGCGAGCTATGAACGTTAAAGGCGAACCCGTTCATTAGCGCTAGAAGGAGCGTTTGAGGTGGAGTTGACACATTTTAACGAGCAGGGCCGGGCGCGAATGGTAGACATCTCTGACAAGGAAGTCACTTCCCGTACGGCAGTCGCTCAAACCAGGATAACGATGAACCGAGATACATTAGAACAAATTAAGGCTGGCAAGATTGGGAAGGGCGATGTACTGGCTGTGGCTCAGGTTGCTGCAGTTATGGCTGCCAAAAAAACGTCAGATTGGATTCCAATGTGCCATCCGCTACCGCTCACAGGCATCAATGTGGTTTTCAGCGATAACGGAACGGATGAGCTTTACATAGAAGGTACAGTAAAGACAACAGGAAAAACCGGCGTGGAAATGGAAGCACTGACAGCCGTGTCTGCCGCAGCTCTAACGGTCTACGACATGTGCAAAGCGCTGCAAAAGGATATGGTTATCGGTCCTACGCAGCTGGTTTCAAAAACGGGCGGAAAAAGCGGCGATTATCGAATTTCGTCAAACCCATGAGCGAAATAGGAATGGGAGGAATGGTAAATGCGGTGGAAAGTAGCAATTTTGACAGCAAGCGATAAAGGATCACGTGGAGAACGCGAGGATACGAGTGCCCAGGTTATCCGTGAATTAGTTGAGGAAGAGTTGGGTGGAGAAATTATTGATTATCGGATTGTACCGGATGAGCAGGATGAAATAATGGCAGCCATCATAGAAATGACAGAGTACTTCCATGCGGATCTTGTGCTTACGACGGGCGGCACAGGTCTTGCAGAGCGCGATGTTACGCCCGAGGCAACGCTCAAGGTTATTGACCGTGCAGTTCCGGGTATTGCGGAAGCGATGCGTATGGGCGCTCTCCAAAAAACAAGAAGAGCAATGCTCTCAAGAGGCGTCTGCGGCATAAGAGGCAGCTCACTAATCGTTAACTTGCCTGGGAGCCCAAAGGGCGTACATGAGAGCTTAATGGCGATCATGGATCAATTGCCGCATGCTCTGGGCATTTTATCCGGAGAACTGGGGGAACATAGCGTATGAGTCAGCAGCAGCATCATGCAGAGAACGGAACGGAGCAGCATGGATCGACTACGCTAAGAGAAGTTTCCGTATATGATGCGATCGGGCTGCGACTGGCTCATGATTTAACGCGAATTATCCCAGGCCAGTTTAAGGGTCGATTGTTCAAAAGAGGCCATGTCGTGGTAGAAGCGGACATACCTAATCTTCTCGATATTGGCAAGGAGCATATCTATATTATGGAGCTTGGAGAAAACGAGCTTCATGAGGATGATGCAGCCATTCGAATGGCTGAAGCGTTGTATGACGAGAAACTCGTTCTTTCAGAGCCGCATGAGGGCAAGGTGAGCATTAAAGCAAACCAGCTAGGCCTTGCGGAGATTGATAAGGCGTTAGTTGATGCGATTAATGAGCTGGGTGAAATTGCATTAGCAACGATTAAGGCAAAAACAGTCGTTAAGCCGGGACAAGCGCTGGCTGCAACAAGAGCCATTCCGCTTGTCGTACCCAAATCGAAGGTGGAGACGGTGGAGAGGCTTGCAGCCGAATACCGTGAAGCGAATGGCGGAGCTTCACCGCTGCGCGTTCGCCCTTTCCGTAAATTTCGCGTCGGTTTGTTGACGACGGGCGGCGAAGTTTTTAACGGAAGAATTGAAGATAAATTTGGTCCGGCAGTAAGAAGCAAGCTTGAGGAGCTTGGATCAGAAGTGGCAGAGCAGCGATTTGCACCCGATGATCGACAAACAATTGTCAAGGAAATACACTATTTGCTTGCACAACGTTATGATATGATACTAGTGACTGGCGGAATGTCGGTAGATCCCGACGATCGCACTCCTGGAGCCATAAAGGAAACAGGCGCGAATATCGTGAGTTATGGAACTCCGATGCTGCCAGGCTCAATGCTGCTTATTGGTTATTTAAACGGAGTGCCGATATTGGGGCTTCCAGGCTGCGTCATGCATGATCCATATACATCATTCGATGTGCTGCTGCCGCGGATTCTAGCGGGAGATACGATTGTTCGTGAAGATATTGTCAGCATGGGATATGGCGGCTTAAACAGCTGTTAAGTATGAGCTGCTTAATAATGATGCTGCTACATAAAATTACGAGGAGGTTGGCAAATGTCAGGAATTGGTGCAACAGGTGTTATACTGCTTGTGTTGGTTGCTTTGCTACTATTTGGACCAAACAAGCTACCAGAACTTGGACGTGCATTCGGGCGGACATTGCGTGAGTTTAAATCCGGAGCAAGAGAGATCATGGATGATGATGATCGTGACCGTGACCGCAAGGACAAAGATTCGAGCCGTGTTGAAGTGAGTCGCTCGGAAAATAGTGATAAAGACAATAAGCGGCTGCCGGATTAATCGGGCCCGCTTTTTTCTTGAAAAAAAGTTTACCGCTAGGCGAAGGAGGTATCGTGCAGGTGGGATCGGAAGGAAACAGCAAATCGGAGCATAAATCACGTAAAGCGCTTCTTCGAGAAGAAGGGCTGATGCCGCTTTTGGAGCATCTTGGCGAGCTGCGCAAGCGGATCATTTACGTGCTTATTATTTTAACGTTAGGCTTAGTCGTCGGACTTATATTTGCACAGCCTACCTATAACTTTCTAATGAGCCAGAAGCCTGCTAATACAATTTCGTTACATACGTTTTCCCTTTGGGATGGCATTGGCATGTATATGAAATTTGCATTTGTCATCGCTTTAATTATTTCTTTGCCTGTTATTGCATATCAGCTTTGGGCATTCGTAAAGCCGGCTTTGCGCAAGAACGAGCAGCGTTCTACGCTTAAATATGTTCCGTTTGCACTAATCATGTTTTTAATTGGATTGGCGTTTTCTTATTTTGTCGTCTTTCCACTCGCTTTTAATTTTACAAGAACAGTATCACAGCATTTAAATCTTGAAGAGACATATGGCATCGCGCAGTATTTTACGTTTATGTTTAATCTGCTCATTCCGATATCGCTGTTATTCGAACTGCCGCTTGTCATCATGTTTTTGACAGCTATTCGTTTAGTGAATCCACAGCGGCTGCGCAAAATGCGCCGTCTAGCGTATTTCATCATGGTGCTTATCGGAGTTATGATTACACCGCCGGATTTCATATCGGACATATTAGTGGCAATCCCATTACTCGTTCTATATGAGATTAGTGTGTTCTTATCAGGCTCGGTACACAAAAAGCAGCTTGCCGCTGATGCAAAATGGGAAGCGGAGTATGGCGAGTCAATGTCTGAAGCATAGGAAGAAGAAGGGGAATGTCCTCTTCTTCTTTTTTTATATAAGAAGCTTATAAAGGGCTTATAGTTCTCCGTCAAAGCTGCTTTAGCATCCAGAGGACGCCGAAGGCGTTTTTGAGTGGTTGACAAAAACGTCATTTCCGCATAATATTTAAACAGTTGTTTAAAACAATTGTTTAAATAGAGAAAACGGGAGTGGATCATATTGAAAAATGCACTAATTGCTTTTATGAAACGTCCAACGACTATCGTTGGTATATTTACGGCAATCATGTTCCAGGTTATTTTTTCGGTCATTTGGATGACAGGTTATAACGGTGTTACGGACCGCGTACAAAATTTGCGTATTGCTATTGTGAATGAAGATGCACAGATGGGACAGA
The DNA here is from genome assembly GCF_052113545.1 of Paenibacillus sp. TAF43_2. Taxonomy (NCBI): domain Bacteria; kingdom Bacillati; phylum Bacillota; class Bacilli; order Caryophanales; family Paenibacillaceae; genus Paenibacillus; species Paenibacillus sp. TAF43_2. Next base: position 38,413 of record NZ_JBFRDK010000054.1, on the reverse strand, counting down.
AGATTGCTGGCAGCCTTGTTCAGAACTTGCCTTTTAACATGAGTGAAATCAGCAGCATTGATGAGGCGAAGCAGCAGTTGAATGAGCGTGAACTGCAGATGGTCGTATGGATACCGGCGGATTTCTCTCAGAAGGCTTCAGCAGCCGACGGTACAGCCTCCATTCAATATGTAATAAACGAATCAAATCCAGCACTGATTAAAAGTATTATGAGTGGTGCAGCCGGGCAAATAACAGCAGAAGTAAATAAACAGGCCGTAACGGGCGGCATTCAAACGGTACTTGGCAACATGCAGCTGCCAGCAGAGCAAGCTGGAGCAGCGGCACAAGGATTGTCAGAGCGTGTTAAATCTGAAATTCAGTCAACGAACGTAATACAAGGAATGAACAATCAAATGGTTCCGATGATGCTGGTGCTTGCTTCTTATGTCGGCGCGATGATCATGGGTATGAATTTTGAGCAATCGTCCCTTTCACTAGGAGCAACAACAAGCAGATGGAAACGTTTCGGCGCAAGAAGCGTAATTAATGTAGGAGCAGGTGTCATTGTTTCGTTAGTAGGTTCTTCCTTGCTTGCTGCATTTGGCGGTCAGATGGAACAAGGATTTCTTCATATTTGGTTGTTCCAGCTGATGTTCGTATTAACATTTATATTCGTTTCGCAAATGTTTATTTACTTGTTTGGTTTAAGCGGCATGCTGTTCAATATTATTTTATTGTCGGCACAGCTTGTTACTTCTGGTGCGATCGTACCGCGTGAATTGTTATCCGACTTTTACGTCAAGCTTGGTGATATTCTTCCAGCGACGTATGCAGTTGAAGGTACGATGAATATTTTGTTCGGCGGCCCAGCGGCTACAGCTGACTCTTTGTCACTTAGCGTTATTGCTGTCGTTGCCTTTGCGGTTAGCGTAGCTGCGGTTGCGCTGAAGCGCCAAGCCGCTCCTGTAGTACAGCCTACAGCAGTTATTGCAGGGCAAAAACGATAATTCAAATGCAGTTTGCTGTTGGCTTAGAAGTGGTTCAAAATAAAAGATATTGTTTTTATGGGGGCCCGTCATGACAACAGGAGATGCGGATATTAAAATTAGAATATTGTCAGCTGCCAAAAAGCTGTTTGCGGAAAATGGCTTCGATAAAACGACCGTTAGGCAAATATGCGAAGAGGCTGGAGCTAACGTTGCGCTTGTCTCGTATCATTTTGGCGGGAAAGAAAATATGTTCTATGCTTTATTTGATTATTATTTTCCAAACAATCAAATTGCCGAGCTAGACCCCATGCAACTAGATCCGGTAGAGGGAGTTAGACTTATTGTTCGCGAGGTAACTAATTTCCGCTACAGCGACTATCAATTAATTAACATTATTCAGCAAGAAGTTATCATGAACACGGATCGAATTGAAAAGATACGCAAGCATGTGATGCCGATGTGGGGAAAGCTCCGCTACTGGCTCAAAGAGGGCAGGGAGCAAGGTTTATTTCAATTCAACTCCTTAGATAACACCTTGTTTTCCATTATCGGTACGTTGCTCTTTCATCGGAATAGCCAATATTGGGCTATCTTGCACGAAGAAGAACGTTCATCAAAGGAAGCGATCGTCGAGGATTTAACCTTATTTATTTTGGGTGGATTGTACTATAGAGGCGAATAGCTGAAAACCATAAAATACCGTGCGCGAGAAATCGCCGTACGGTATTTTTTTTTGTTACAGCCTTCTGCTATTCATAAACTACTGGTACAATTTAGGTGCAACGATTATGAAAGTATGGAGTTTCGCATAATGCCCGTTTAGTATAAAGCCAGCAGCTGCGCAGGCAGAATAGGAGCGAGATTATACAAATGAAACGTGAACGGATACAGGAGATTTTGGAGCAGCATAGGAAAAAAGGGCTGACGCTTCTTGCCTCAGGCGGCGAAACGCAGAAGCCAAGTTCGCAACTGTGGAATCCGTCCATTAATGAACAGCTCCTTGAAGAGATTAAAAGGGAAGCCGATCGCTTCATGCTTACCCCTAATCCCGAGCTCACCTACTCTCTCTTTCGTGTTTATGGAGATACGGGAGAGCGCTTAGCTTATGAACGTGTATATTTTGAAAGGCGAAAAAGACTGAATTCGTATGTCATTATGGCGCTGCAGGAGCCGGGAAATGCAGACTACGAAGTTGCCGCTCTTAATATGATCTGGTCGGTTTGCAATGAATTTACTTGGTGTCTGCCTGCTCATTTTAATGAAGGATCAGACAGGCTGGACATCGATTTATTTTCGGCGGAGACCGGGTTTGCACTAAGTGAGATTAAGTTGTTATTAGGCGACCGCTTGCCGGACTTGCTGCGAAGGCGTATAGAGGCAGAGGTAGAGAATCGCCTATTCCGTCCTTTTTTGGAGCAAGGTCCATACGGTTGGGAGACAGCGGATCACAATTGGGCGGCTGTATGCGCGGGTTCGGTTGGGGCAGCGGCGCTTTATCTCATTGAGGATTCGCATAGGCTGTCGCAAGTGCTGGAACGTGTGCTTCATTCGCTTGATTGTTATTTGAGTGGATTTGGCAATGACGGCGCGTGCGCGGAAGGTTATTTATATTGGCAGTATGGTTTCGGATATTATGTATATTTTGCTCAGATGTTAAAGAGGGCAACAGCTGGGGAAATCAACTTATTTGCAACGAACAAGGTGAAGGAGATTGCACTTTTTCAGCAGAAATGTTTTACGGGAAGCAGCACGGTCGTTAACTTTAGTGATTCGCGTCCTGAAAGCGGTATATTTATGGGGCTCAGCTGTTGTCTGCATCAGGAGTTTGCAGAGGTCATTGTACCGGATGCGAGCCTTAGAGCGGAGTATGCTGCTGATCATTGCGGACGCTGGGCGCCGGCGATTCGTAATTTGATGTGGGTAAAAGAAGAATGGATGGCGGCGACTGAAAGTAAAACGATCTGGCCTGCCGTGTCCTATTACTTATCTAATGTGCAGTGGCTTCTGTCCAGACATGCAAGCGAGAACGGCGGCAACTACAGCTTTGCGGCAAAAGGGGGCCATAATGAGGAGCCTCATAACCACAATGACGTGGGCCATTTCATCTTACATGCGGATGGACAAGCTTATTTAGCGGATTTGGGCAGCGGAAAATATACGGCGAAATATTTTGGCCCGGAACGGTATTCAATTTGGAGCAATGGCTCTCAGGGCCATTCGGTTCCTATTATAGACGGCTCTCATCAGCAAAATGGGGCTGCGTTTCGAGCAGCAGTTATGGAAGCGTCAACAAATGCGAGTACGGATAAGTTTGCGCTGGAAATCAGCTCTGCATATGGCCATTCCATTACAGAACGGTTCATTACGTTTCTAGTTCCCGAGCTGGCGGAGGAAGGCCGAGTGATTTTAACAGGACAACGCCAATTGTTCATTAATTATGATCATCAGGATTGGAAGCCGGTCGTTACCGCAAGGAGCGATATCGATCATTATGGCGTTGAGCGATTCTGGTATACGCTTGATTTTGAATGGAAAGCAGCAGTTGAAGTGCCGTTGATTGCAAATTTTATTTTTCAATTTGAATCATAACTACAATATTCGATGCGAGGAGCGAGTAAGGATATGGAGCAGATCAATTGGGTAAATGAAGCTTGGGCAAATGTACATGAGAAGGTTACGAGAACGAGCAATCGGATTGGTGCAAGATTTCCGCATGCAAGCGTCGATGGAACGTATGTGCTTGAGGCGCCTCAGTGGTGGACAGCTGGTTTCTGGCCGGGCTTGTTATGGCTGCTGTATCGTGATTCAGAGTCGAAGGATGATCGATATAAAGATATTGCCGAGGCATGCGAGCAGCAATTGGATGAAGTATTGTTCGGATATGATCGCTTGGATCACGACATCGGCTTCATGTGGTCGCTAACGAGTGTAGCCCGCTATAAGCTGCTTGGTGAAGAGCAATCCCGTAGACGAGCGTTGTTAGCGGCTAGTGTACTCAGCGGAAGATTTAATGTAAAAGGAAATTATATTAGAGCTTGGAATCCTTGGGGCGAAGGAGACCGCAACGAGGGCTGGGCGATTATTGACTGCATGATGAACCTGCCTTTACTCTACTGGGCAAGCGAGACAACGGGAGATCCAAGATTTAAGCATTTGGCGATGGAGCATGCGGATACGGTGCTGGAGCATTTTATACGGACGGACGGTTCGGTTAATCATATTGTAGTCTTTGACCCGCATACGGGTGAATTTGTAAGTGTGAACGGCGGACAAGGCTTTGCGCCAAACTCAGCGTGGTCGCGCGGAGCATCGTGGGCGATTTACGGAATGGCACTTAGTTATAGGTATACGGGCGAGGCTCGGTACTTGGAGGCGGCGAAGCGGGTTGCTCATTTCTTCCTTGCGAACTTGCCTGAGGATTTCGTTCCGCATTGGGATTTCCGCCTGCCATCAGGTGTAGAACGTTATCGCGACACGTCAGCTGGCGCTTGTGCTGCCTGCGGTCTGCTCGAAATCGCAAGCTCAGTTCCTGCAGAAGAATCGGAGCTATATCAAGCGGCTGGCGAGCGAATATTACGTTCATTGTACGAGAATTACGGCGCATGGGATGATGAGGCGGAGGAAGGCTTGATTTTGCATGGGACAAGCCATTATCCAGAGCGGAGAAACATTGATGTGCCGCTTATTTATGGCGACTATTTCTTCGTAGAAGGTTTAGCGCGATTAAGAGGGGATTCCTCGACATTCTGGTAGAGGAGAGGTAACGAACATGCAAATCGAAAGTGGATCACAGATAAACGAAACGCTTCCTATGCGCAAATACTGGCTGGAGCAGATGCTCGCTATTGGCGAACCTGTGCTTAACGCCCTTGCGGAGCGCCGTCTTAAAGAGACGATGCCTATAGAAATCGCAATAACTGCTGGAGAAGCTGGTGACGAGAAAGCAGCCGCTGAACTTAAAGCTGACCGAGCGAAATTCACGCATTTGGAAGCGTTAGGACGCCTTTTATCCGGCATGGCTCCATGGCTTGAGAATCAGCACATTAATGGACACGAAGAGGAGCTGCGAATTCGTTATGCCGCGCTTGCTCGTGAAGCAGTGGATGCGGGCACTGATCCAGCTTCGCCAGACTATATGAACTTCAGCGATGGATACCAGCCGATTGTCGATGCTGCTTTTTTGGCGCTTGCGATATTGCGTGCTCCGAAAGAGCTTGGTGAAAAGCTGGAGCATCGTGTGAAAGCAAATGTAATTACGGCGCTGAAGCAAACGAGATCGAGAAAGCCTGTCTTCTCGAATTGGCTGCTTTTTGCAGCAACGATTGAAGCGGCGCTGCTTAAGCTTGGCGAGCGTGACTGGGACCCGATGCGGATCGATTACGCGTTGAAGCAGCATGAGCAGTGGTATTTGGGTGACGGCGCATATAGTGATGGTCCGGATTTCCACTGGGATTACTATAACAGCTTCGTTATTCAGCCGATGCTGGTCGATGTGCTTGCCGCAGCAGGTGATGAGCACGAGGAATGGCGAGCCATGCAGGGTGCTGTTGCGAGCCGTTCACGGCGTTATGCAGAAGTGCTTGAGCGGCTAATTGGAACGGATGGAACATACCCGCCAATTGGACGTTCGCTTGCCTATCGTTTCGGAGCCTTTCAAAGCCTAGCTCAGCATGCCCTAAATGATGATTTGCCGGCGTCCGTCACAGCATCTCAGGTACGCTGTGCGCTTACCGCAGCGATTCGTAGAACACTTGAAGTGCCAGGCAATTTTACAGCGGATGGATGGCTTACAATCGGCTTCTGCGGACATCAGCGAGATGTTGGCGAGCGATACATATCAACGGGAAGCCTCTATTTATGCGCTGCGGTGTTCTTGCCGCTTGGCCTTGCAAGCGAGCATCCATTTTGGAGTGGAGCGGACGAGGCTTGGACTTCTAAAAAGGCGTGGTCAGGACAGGCTTTTGGCATCGATGCGGCTTTGAAGTGAATTTTTACTGATCCTGAGGTCGTTTTAAAAAGATATTTCTGTAGGGAAACGATCTGAACATTATCGTATTCTCAAGATATAGTTGGCGCATAATAATAGCTTGAGCGAATGACTATGGACGTGCCAATCTGCACAAAAAAGATTTAGTTCCTTCTGCCTAGTGTAAATAAACGGAAAAATGAAACCAAGCACTTGAAATTAATAACGAAAATGAGTATGATAAAAATAGTTGTTAGCACTTGAAGGTTTCGAGTGCTAACGAGAATATAAGCAGCGACAAATTTTGAAGGAGGCTATTTTCAATGATCAGACCTTTGGGTGAACGCGTATTGATCGAAGCAATCGCGAAAGAAGAAACAACCGCTAGCGGTATCGTATTGCCGGATTCGGCGAAAGAAAAGCCGCAAGAAGGCAAAGTGATTGCAGTTGGAAGCGGCACGCTGAAAGATGGTGTTCGTATTGCTCTTGAAGTCAAAGAAGGCGACCGCGTTCTTTTCTCCAAGTATGCAGGCACTGAAATCAAATACGATGGCAAAGAGTATTTGATTATGAAAGAAAGCGAAATTCACGCGATTTTTGAATAACAACCCGCTTAGGGTCACATAGAAGGCAACACATAAACTAAGCAGTTCTACTTAAACTATTTTGGGAGGTTTCTGTTAATGGCTAAGGAAATTAAATTTAGCGAAGACGCTCGTCGCGCAATGCTGCGCGGTGTTGATGCACTTGCAAATGCAGTTAAAGTAACACTAGGTCCAAAAGGCCGCAACGTGGTACTTGAGAAAAAATTCGGAAGCCCGCTTATCACAAATGATGGTGTTTCCATTGCAAAAGAAATCGAGCTTGAAGATGCTTTTGAAAACATGGGCGCTCAACTTGTTAAAGAAGTAGCTACAAAAACAAATGACGTAGCTGGTGACGGTACAACTACGGCAACTGTTCTTGCACAAGCGATGATTCGCGAAGGCTTGAAAAACGTTACAGCTGGCGCTAACCCTATGGTTATCCGCAAAGGCATCGAGAAAGCTGTTAAAGCTGCTGTTGAAGAGCTTAAGGCAATCTCGAAACCAATCGAAGGCAAACAATCGATCGCACAAGTTGCTTCGATCTCATCTGCTGACGATGAAGTAGGCCAACTTATTGCTGAAGCTATGGAAAAAGTCGGCAACGACGGCGTTATCACTGTAGAAGAGTCGAAAGGCTTTGTTACAGAGCTAGAAGTTGTTGAAGGTATGCAATTTGACCGTGGTTATGTATCTCCATACATGATTACTGACACTGATAAAATGGAAGCTGTCCTAGACAACCCTTACATTCTTATCACTGACAAAAAAATTACGAGCATTCAAGAGATCCTTCCGGTTCTTGAGAAAGTCGTACAATCCGGCAAGCAATTGCTAATCATCGCTGAAGACGTAGAAGGCGAAGCTCAAGCTACTCTAGTAGTGAACAAACTTCGTGGAACATTCACTTGCGTAGCTGTTAAAGCTCCAGGCTTCGGTGACCGTCGTAAAGCTATGCTTCAAGATATCGCTGCTCTAACAGGCGGCCAAGTGATTACAGAAGAGCTAGGCCTTGAGCTTAAATCAACTGGCGTTGAATCACTAGGTTCTGCTCGTCAGATCCGCATCACTAAAGAAACAACAATCATCGTTGACGGCAGCGGCAACTCCGCTGACATCGTTGCTCGCGTGAACCAAATCCGCGCTCAACTGGAAGAAACAACTTCCGACTTTGACCGTGAGAAGCTTCAAGAGCGTCTTGCAAAATTGTCTGGCGGCGTTGCAGTTATCAAAGTTGGCGCAGCTACAGAAACAGAATTGAAAGAGCGCAAACTACGCATCGAAGATGCCCTCAACTCCACTCGTGCAGCGGTTGAAGAAGGTATCGTATCGGGCGGCGGTACTGCCCTCATTAACGTATACAACGCTGTTGCTGCTGTTAAAGCAGAAGGCGACGAGCAAACAGGCGTTAACATCGTTCTTCGTTCCCTTGAAGAGCCGCTTCGCACAATCGCTGCGAACGCTGGTCAAGAAGGTTCGGTTATCGTTGAGCGTCTGAAAAACGAAAAAATCGGCGTAGGCTACAACGCAGCTACTGGAACATGGGTTAACATGTTCGAAGCGGGTATCGTTGACCCTGCTAAAGTAACTCGTTCAGCTCTACAAAACGCAGCATCCGTTGCAGCTATGTTCTTGACAACTGAAGCGGTTGTTGCTGACAAACCTGAACCTAAGGGTGCAGGCGCTGGCATGCCAGATATGGGCGGCATGGGCGGTATGGGCGGCATGATGTAATAAGGGGTTAAATCCCTTATACATCAAGGGTTTTCGTCAGTGAAAATCCTGTTTATCATTATCGTATAACTTTGAGACCTTCCAGATTATTCTGGGAGGTCTTTTTGCGTTTATCGAAATACAACGTGAATAAGGATATTGGAGAAGAGGGAGGTAATCGCTGCCAACGGGGGCAACTGCCTATGTGAATAGTAAAGCCAATTTACAAAATGACAATAATGTAACATAGGAACCCTTAATTGTTAGGGGAATCGATGGTCGTTTGCCTATCTGTCTTTTAAGATATAAGAGGCAGAGGAGCTGGTGTGAAATGAATTTTTTAGAGGAAAATATTAATTTATTTAGAATGGTAAATGACCTAGGGAAACAATATCCATACTTAAACCCTGCTATGGTTTTCATTGCGGAGTTTACGGTGTATTTCTTGGTTTTAGGTGTTGTCTTCATTTGGTTTACTCGAAATAAACAGAGTAGAATGATGATTGTGTGTGCAACCATTGCTTTTGTATTTGCTGAAATTATTGGGAAAATAGCAGGCAAATTTCATTCGAATAATCAACCATTTGCTGAGTTGGCAAATGTTAATAAATTAATTGAAAAAGCCGTTGATAATTCTTTTCCAAGCGATCATACCATATTGTTCTTTTCATTTTGTGTTTCCTTTTGGTTATTCAGAAAAGGCTGGTGGTTTTTATGGGTTATACTAGCTTCCCTTGTTGGTATTTCTCGTATTTGGGTCGGTGTCCACTATCCAGCAGATGTCCTAGTAGGAGCTATGATAAGCATCATTTCAAGCTCAATTGTTTACCTTGTTGTTCCTAAGTTAAGCTTGACTCAGCAATTGCTAGGGGGCTATGCGAAATGCGAAAAATTGCTTCTATCTCCATTAACGAAATCGAAAGGGAATAGATCAAAGGAGTATTAAGAGGAAATTATGCACATAGAAAAAGATAATAGATCCAGTCGGTTATCAGGCTGAGAAGCCTATAGGAAAAAATAAAGCCAAAGATAGAACTGTCGTTCTATCTTTGAATCTATATTGAACAGAATTATTCTAAAATGTCTCTGCGTTTCAGTACATTCTCGACTTTATGCAAATGAGCTTGAATGAGCTGGCTGGCCAGCTCGCTGTTTTGAGCTAATATTGCATTATATATGGATTGATGCTCTTTTAAGAGAAGTGTGGAAGAGGACTTGTCTTCGAAAAACCACAGCTGACGAGTTTTTCCCATTGTTTCGGTTAGCTTAGAAGTAAGTGAACTCATTAATGTATTAAGCAGCTTATTATGTGAGGCAGCCGCTATAGCTAGATGAAATTCGATATCCGCATGTTCACTCATTTGTGTATTATTCATTTCCAACGCTTGCTCCATTTGTTCAATAATCTGCTTTAAGTTCTCTAGATCCCTATCATTTCGACGCTCGGCAGCGAATGCAGCACTGCCGCTTTCAAGCCAAATACGAACTTCCAGTATCTCTTTTACACTTTCCGATTCCTCGAATGGATCTCGCGAGTTGCTCTGCAAGGTAGGCAATACTTTATTGACAAAGGTACCTCCGCCATGCTTTACATCTATCCAGCCTGTTGCCTTTAATGCGCTCAATGCTTCACGAATTGTGGAGCGGCCTACTCCAAAGGAGGTACTCAAGTCAACTACGGACGGTAGTTTTTGACCAGGTTGTAAGAGACCTTCCTCAATTTGTGAGTGAATGGCTCTTCGCACAAGCTCATGTCCTTTTTCAGTTTCTACCTTTATCGGCTGCATAGAGCTTTAAACCTCCCGAAAATAAAACTATAGACTATACTGTACAACTTTATTACACTATAATCAACACAAAGTCATCAGATGACCTGCTCAATTTGATTATGGAGGAATTGTTCATGTTGAATGAAGCTGTAGTAAGACCATTACGAGATATTGTAGGAGAAAAATTTTTTCGGACAGATCAGGAGGCGTTAATCGCACATTCCTATGATGGAACGCCGATGTTGCAGGCTTTGCCGGATGCAGTTATTTATCCAGAATCAACAGAGCAAGTTTCAGAAATTATGAAAATAGCTAACAGCAATCTTATTCCGATTGTAACAAGAGGCTCGGGTTCGAATCTTTGCGGTGGTACAGTACCATTGCAAGGCGGAATTGTGATGGTTATGCATCGCATGAATAAAATTATTGAAGTGGATATGGAAAACTTAACGGCTATTGTCCAGCCTGGCCTAATTACTGGACAATTCATTTCACATGTTGAAGGGCTAGGACTATTCTATCCACCAGATCCAAGCAGTATGAAAATATCTACAATAGGCGGCAATATCGCTGAATGCTCAGGCGGTCTAAGAGGCTTAAAGTACGGAACCACAAAAGATTATGTACTCGGCTTAACTGCTGTGCTGGCAAATGGCTCAATCATCCGTACTGGCGGGAAATTGACTAAAGATGTCGCTGGGTACGATTTGACGAAACTATTAGTAGGCTCTGAAGGAACTCTTGCTGTTATTACAGAGGCGATTCTTAAGCTTGTGCCACTGCCAAAAACAAAGAAAACGATGGTTGCGATGTATAAGGATATTTATGGTGCAGCACGTACGGTATCAAAAATTATTAAAAATCAAATTATTCCAGCAACTTTGGAAATATTGGATAATCCGACTATTCGGGTTGTTGATGATTTCGCGAAAATCGGTTTGCCACTAGATATGGCCGCGATCCTCATTATTGAGCAGGATGGTGAACCAGAAATGGTTGAACGCGATATTGAAAAAATACAGCTTATTTGCAAGGAAGAGAAGGCGGATCGCATTGAGGTAGCAGCGGATCGTGAAGAAGCAGAAAAGCTTCTGACAGCTAGACGCAGCGCATTTACCGCACTCGCTCGCCTGCGCCCGACGACGATACTTGAGGATGCTACTGTACCTCGTTCTAAAATTGCGGAAATGATATTGCGTACAAATGCAATCGCCCAAAAATATAATGTGAATATAGCGACCTTTGGGCATGCAGGTGATGGAAACCTGCATCCAACCGCAACGACTGACGCACGTGACCACGAAGAAGTGCATCGTGTTGAGGAGGCATTTGCTGAAATTTTTGAAGCTGCAATCGAACTCGGAGGCACGATTACTGGTGAGCATGGGGTCGGCGTTGTGAAAGCCCCTTATTTGGAATGGAAGGTTGGAGAAGCGGGAATTGAAGTAATGAAAGGAATCAAAGGCGCTTTCGATCCATTGAATATTTTGAATCCTAGTAAGATGTTTGCTAAGGAAGCGAAGAAACGGGTGGTGGTGCAGCATGGCTAGTACTACAGGAAAACCGATTATCGAGCATGCTAATCCTCTTGCTCGTACTTTATTAGAGAAGCTTGACTACGATCAATTAACAAATTGTATGCGATGCGGCTTCTGCTTGCCTGCTTGTCCGACATTCCATGAAACAGGTATGGAGCCTGCCTCTCCACGTGGACGCATTGCGATGATGAAGGCAGCTGTTGATGGACTAATGGTTCCAGACCAGCAGTTCCAAGATCAAATGAACTTATGCTTAGGCTGTCGTGCTTGTGAACCAGCTTGTCCGGCAGATGTAAAGTATGGTCAATTAATTGAACAGACGAAAGAAGCGATCGAGGAGCACGCAACGCATTCATTGCCGGTTAAAATTATTCGCAAGACGGTTTTTAAACATTTATTTCCGAAACGCAGCAGCTTGAAGCTGCTGGGAGGCTCGCTTGCGGTCTATCAAAAATCCGGCTTGCAAAAAGTAGTGCAATCAACCGGTGTAATGAAGCTGTTTCCTAAACAATTATCTGAGATGGAGTCTATCTTGCCATCTGCCAGTCCAAAGGGTGTAGTTGAGCGTCTGGGCACTTTTTATCCTGCGAAGGGTGAACGAATCGCCAAAGTTGCGATGTTCCGCGGTTGTATCATGGATGTTATGTTCGCAGATACGAATGTAAATACAGTTGAGCTGCTGTCTGCTGCGGGCTTTGACGTATATATTCCTGAAAGTCAGGTCTGCTGTGGTGCGCTGCATGCTCATAGTGGAGAAATGAATGACGCTCGCGAACTGGCAGCTGTAAATATCGATATATTCAAACAGCTCGATGTCGACTTCATTGTATCCAATGCAGGCGGTTGTGGTGCGCTGCTCGTTGAATATGACCATCTTATGCAGGAAAATAAAAAGTACAGCGAGCCAGCAAAATGGTTTGCTTCAAGAGTGATTGATGTCAGTACATTGATTGTAGAAAAGGGACGTGTACCGAAATTTTTACAAAAAGCAAGTTCTCAAGATGCCCGAAAAATCAAAGTGACGTATCAGGATTCCTGTCATCTGCGCAATGTGATGAAAGGCTCGAGCGCCCCCCGTAAATTAATGAGGGAAGTAGTTAACGCTGAATATGTTGAAATGGGCGAGTCTGATCGCTGCTGCGGCTCTGCTGGCATATACAATGTCGTACAGCCTGAGATGGCAGGTGCCATCCTTGAGCACAAAATGGTACATGCGAATAACACACAAGCAAGCTATATGCTAACGAGTAATCCAGGCTGTCTGCTTCAAATGAAGCTTGGAATAGAAAAGCATAAGCCTGATCAGACGATGAAGGCGATGCACATCGTTGATTTTTTGCATGAACGGATGATTGTATCAGAGTAACAACTATTAATTTTAAGTTTGTCAAAATGTATTTTGCTATTGTATTAGGTTGTCTAAATTGTTTATGATATTATTTAAGGTGTTAATTAAATCTTGAGTAGGTAGATTATGAGTTTAAATGACAACATATTAATTAAGATTCGTGAAATGAGAGAAAGCTTTACTCCAGTTGAACGATTGGTTGGAGATTACATTTTAGAAAATAAAGAAGAAATCCCTCATTTATCGATTAAGGAATTAGCTCAATCTAGTAAAACAAGCGATGCATCTGTCCTTCGTTTCTGCAAGACGATGGGGTACAGTGGATACCGCAATTTTATTGTGAGTATCTCCGCTTCTTTGGGCTCTCGTGATGAGGATCCGAAGGCTCAATATACAGATATTCAGCCGGGCGATGATCTCTCGACAATTATTTCAAATATTTCTTTGAATAATTGCAAGTCCATTGAGGATACGCTTAGTGTCATCGACCGAAAAGAAATTGCAAGAGCTGTAGAATTATTATGCCATAGCAAGCGAATTGTTTTCTTTGGAATAGGTGCCTCAGGAATCGTTTGTATGGACGGGGAACAGAAGTTCTCACGAATTAATAAGATGTGCCATGCCTATACGGATGGTCATAGTCAGCTCACAGCAGCAACGTTACTTGAGAAAGATGATGTTGCCATTTTCATTTCCAACTCTGGCGCAACTAGTGATATTATTGATGCACTGATCATTGCTCAAAGGAACAAAGCGAAATGTATTGCGATTACGAAGTACAATAAAAGTGAGCTTGCCGTGCGAGCGGATATTGTTCTTAGTATATCTACACCTGAAATTACAATTCGCAGTGGTGCTATGGGCTCGCGTATTGCTATGCTTACGATTATCGACATCTTATTTGCTGGTGTCGCAAGTGCAGAATATGAGGAAGTAAAAACCTACTTGACAAAAACACATAATATAGTGAAGAAAAAACTGAGATATTAGGTTCTTCTTTAATGAATGGGGAAGAAAGCATTGATCATTGATCAATGCTTTCTTTGTGTATTTCATGCATTTATTTTTATACCTAACATAATACTCACTCAATGGATGTTAGATTAGCTACGTAACAAATGCGTTTAATCCAACCATATAATGATTAGTTTAATTCGACAATTAAGAGCTTTGCACGCTATTTTAATGTAGAAAATGAATAAAAATTGTAGGCAAAACGTCTACTGGTTGATTAGAGATAGTGTGATTTCATGCTTCAATTGAATTGGAAATAAGCGCATATGACAGCGATTTCTTTTTTTAGGAATGCTGTAACGATAGTACTGTAAGCGTTTAATGAAAATTAAAAAAGTACCTTGTAAGCGGTTTGTAAATGTGATATAACAGTGTGTATAGAGATTGAAATAAAAAAACAGAATATTATTTCTTTATGAAATAATATTTCAAAATCTATTGACGGATTGAGGGCAGTGTATTAATATAAAAAAATAATTCATGTTAATTAACCTCACTTATTTAGTAATTTATATGTGAAATATTGTTAACAAGACGGAGGATGACTATGAATGACTACCTTGCGGGTTTAACAACAGAGGCTGTGAATCCAGACACATTAATGATTGATGAATGTACGACGGAGCAAATGGTCCAGTTAATGAATCAACAAGATGCTCTGGTCTCAGTAGCTATAGCTGAGGAAATTCCGCAGATTGCAAAGGCGGTAGATGTTCTACATCATAGGTTGTCTAATGGTGGAAGAATGTTTTATATAGGAGCTGGCACATCAGGAAGATTAGGTGTTTTGGATGCTTCAGAATGTCCTCCTACCTTTGGTACAGATCCTTCCTTGGTACAGGGCTATATCGCTGGTGGCGATATTGCTTTGCGTAGTGCGGTTGAAGGCTGTGAAGACGATGTTGATGAAGGGACCGCAATAATCGAAAGCATCGGTGTAACAAACAAAGATGTGCTAATTGGGATTTCGGCAAGCGGCAGTGCAAACTATGTTATTGCAGCTTTAACGAAAGCAAAGGAGCTTGGAGCAGCCACTATCGGTGTTTGTAACAACAAAGGCTCAAAGTTTGAACCCATTGTAGATGTTTGTATTTCACCTGTTGTAGGGCCGGAGGTCATTAGCGGCTCGACTCGATTAAAGGCGGGAACTGCTCAAAAGCTGGTGCTTAATATGCTGACAACATGCACAATGGTCAAGTTAGGGAAAACGTATAACAACTTAATGGTTGATCTAAAGGCAAGTAATTTTAAGCTGGTAGATCGCTCAGTCCGTATTATTATGAATACGACTGGTGTAGACACATCAACCGCCGCAGAAACACTTGAAAGAGCATCTATGAATTGTAAGCTGGCAATAATGATGATTAAAACGGGGTTGGATGCAAAGGAAGCAGAACAAGCACTTAACGCAAATGGAGGACGGTTGAAACAAGCGATCTCATCATTGGCTTAGGTGGAAAAGAAATGGAGTAACGGGATTGATGCTTTTAAAAATTGAGGAGGCTGTTATCGATGAAAAAAAGATCATTTGTATTAACTCTATTTTTGTCAGTAATCATGATGTTATCACTATTAACCGCTTGTGCAGGAAACGGGAAAAACGCTCCAGACGCTACAAATTCCGGAAACAAAGGCAGCAGCAACAGTGGTTCTGAGCTAAAAAAAGATACGATTACTGCATTATTACCTCCAGTATCGGCTAACTACCAAGCGCGTTTTACTGACATGGAAAAAGAATTTAATGAATTGTATCCACACCTAACTTTGAAAATCGAGCCAGCGAGCTGGGAAGATATGACACAAAAGCTTGATACCCAAGTAAATGCGGGTTCTCCTCCAGATATCGCTTGGGTTGGTTCTACAGGAATCTCCAAATATGCAGCACTAAACGTTCTAATTGACCTTAATGCTGCGCTTTCAGATGAAGTTAAAGCGGATTATGATGAAGTTGCAATGAAATACTTCCAATTGGGCGATTCTCAATATGGTTTGCCAGCTTACTTGGCCATTCATTCTATCGGTGGCAACAAACAGTTCTTAGAGAAAGCGGGTATCGACTGGAAAAATGTTCAACAAAACGGTTGGACATATGACCAATTCCGCGATGCAATTAGTAAAGGCGTTGTTAAAAACGCTAAAGGCGAAACCACTCAGTATGGTTTTGTTTTCGCAACATCTGGTGTTACATCTAAGGATTATCTTAGTATTATGGCTAAATCTGCCGGTTTGCCAGACTACTTTGACCAAAACCTTAAGTTCTCCTACACAAGCAAAAACTTCTTAGGTCTGCTTGAAGCTATCCGTCAAATGATCGATGATGGCTCAATGCCTAAAGAGCTAAGCTCTATCGATGCAGGCAAGCGCTGGAATATGTTCTTAACTGGTCAAACCATGATTACTGGTAAAGGCCTAGCGAGCTTTGAAAACTCTGCTCGTCTAAACAATGAAAAAATTAAAGCGAATGATGGTTCTGCAGTAGCGGATTCAATCGAAGCTGAATACATTGCGCTTCCTACACCTACATTTAACGGCGCTGATTACATTCCTACAGCTGTTGTTGATGGTTACATTGCGCTTCGCGGCAAAAAGGATCCTTCTGAAGAGCATGTTAAAAATATTGGTTTAGCCATTAATTTCCTATCTTCGGGAACCATTGCAGCTAACTACAGTAATGAGCTGTTCTTGTCACCAATTACAAAATCTGCACGCAATGCTGCAGTGCTTGAACAATATCCTCGCAATGAAGAGAACGTTAAAGCAGACCAAATCATGATGTCCAAAGCGGTTCCGGCGCGTACAGATATCCCAACTGATCTAGCCGCAGAAGCACTTAAAATTGAAACGGAAGTCATCGTTCCTAAGCTGCAAGCATTACTTGCAAATGAGATCAGTCCACAAAAAATGTATGATGCAGTTAAAGCAGCAGCAATTAAAGCCTTCGGTGAAGATGGTATTGTAGTTGACTAGTCTGTCATAACCTAGCATGTGAAAGCTGTACGTAGCTACAACGTACAGCTTTCCTTCTAAATTAGACTAGAGCTTTTACTTTTTTGAGAAGAGAGGTGCGACCCAATGAATCAAACGTTGACTAAAAGAAAAAAATTGAAACTCGAAAGTGACTTAGGTTGGGGATACGCGTTTATCGCAGTAGCACTTATTGCGTTTTCTTTATTTACCGCATATCCAGTAATCAATGCTTTTATAATCAGCTTGCAAGAATATCGTCCATTAGGGTCCACATATGTCGGCCTGGAAAACTTCGTTAACTCATTTTCAGATGAGCTTTTCTGGAAAGCATTGAAAAACACATTAGTATATACGTTATTAACGGTTCCATTTAATATTTTTCTATCCTTCTTAATTGCAATTTTGATTATACCTTTCAAGAAAAGAACACAAACAATCTTTAAAGCAGTATATTACTTGCCAGCTGTAGCATCAGGTGTAGCGCTTGCTGTTGTATGGCTGTGGATCTTTGATCCGTTAAAATCAGGTATTGCCAATCAGGTTGTGTCGTTTTTTGGGATTACTAATCAAAACTGGCTTGGTTCCAGTGCAACTGCCATGTTTTCACTTGTATTAATGTCATGGCTATCAAGTCATGGTACAGCGATTATTATTTATTTAGCTGCATTGCTCGGTATTGATAACAGCTATTATGAAGCAGCTGATATTGATGGCGCGACTTTCTTGCAAAAGCTTTGGTTTATCGTCGTTCCTTTTCTTAAGCCAACCACGCTATTCCTACTTGTTACAGGTGTCATTGGTTCCTTCCAAGTATTCCAAAACGCTTATCTTATGACAGGCGGTGGACCAGACCATGCAACAACAATGGTAGGTTTGTTGATTTTTAACAATGCGTTCACATATTTTGAGTTTGGTGAGGCAGCAGCACAATCATTACTTCTAGCAGCGATTATCGCAATTATTTCATACCTTCAATTTAAGTTTTTGGGCAAAGAAATAGAATACTAGGATAGGGGCAGGATACTATGGGTTTGTTCAACAATAACATCAGAAGCAAAGGGTATCTGTTCGTCCGTAATGGTCTAATTATTACGTTCCTTATCCTATTTGCCGCAGCTACCATTTTCCCGATTTACTTTATGATTATTTCCTCGTTCGGTGATCCGGTAGAAGCTGGCGCAATGAGCTATTCGATCATCCCGTCGAAGATTTCATTTGAATCATATAAATTCTTCTTTAACTTCAGCCCGCATTCATGGGATTGGCTAATGAACTCTTTTATTGTGGCAGCTTGTATCACGGTATCTAATGTGTTTTTTGCTACACTTGCAGGATATTCTTTTGCGAAAATGAGATTTAAAGGAAGAAACATTTTGTTTGCTATTTTGCTAGGATCGATGATGATTCCTGGTCAAGTCACACAGGTTCCACTATATATATTAATCGTAAATATTTTTGAATTACAAAATACGTATACAGCTTTGATTATGCCAAGCATCGTAACGGTGTATAACATTTTCTTGGTTAAGCAGTTCATGTCTTCCATTCCAGTTGAAATTATTGAAGCTGCAAAAATCGAAGGTTGTTCTCAGCCTAAAATCTTCTGGCATATTATTATGCCTCTATCAAAAACAGTTATGGCAGTACTGGCAATCCTAACGTTCATGGCAGCATGGAATGATTTCTTCTGGCCATTCCTAGTAACGAATACGATGGATATGCAAACGATTCAGGTCGGCTTGAAAAACTTCCGCTTTGCGAATACAACTTACTTTGCTCCAATGATGGCAGGTGCAACAATTTCAGCAGTTCCAATGTTTATTTTGTTCTTCAGTTTACAAAAATACTTCCTTGAAGGAGTAACAGTTGGAGCGGTGAAGGGCTGATGGACAAACAATCAAAAGTTGAAGCAACATACTTAGTTGGCTTGATGTCTGGTACATCAGTAGATGGTATTGATGCAGCGGTAATTAAGCTTTCTCCAATGCCGGATAAAGAGCAAGGAGTAGAGATTGAGCTGCTGGCTTTTGAGAACACAGCTTTTCCGAAGCAAGTTAGAAATGCAATATTTAAGCTTTTTGATCGGGCTAACGCTACGATTGATAAAGTTGGCGCAATGAATATGTGGCTTGGTGAATTATACGCCCAAGCCACATTGTCCGTTATAGGGAAATGCGGGCTAGAGCCATCACAAATATTTGCCGTTGGATCACATGGTCAAACGATCTATCATGCTCCGGAAGAAAATGTTATGGACGGCTATAACCTGCATTGTACAGTTCAAATTGGCGATGGTGCTGTAATTGCGAATCGCACAGCAATTCCTTGCGTATCAGACTTTCGAGTCGCTGACATGGCAATGGGCGGACAAGGAGCGCCGTTAGTACCATTTACTGAATATTTATTGTCTAACAATCCAGAGAAAACACTTCTTCTGCAAAACATTGGAGGAATAGGGAATGTGACTGTTCTTCCTGCAAATGCCTCGCCGGAACAGGTATTTGCATTTGATACTGGCCCTGGAAATATGATTATCGATGGGCTTGTATCGCAATTATTTGCGCCAATGACGATGGATGTTGGCGGTGGAATTGCTGCGAGCGGTCAAGTGATTGATGAGCTTTTGAAATGGATGCAGCAGGATGATTATTATAGGATGCCTTTACCGAAATCGACAGGCAGAGAACGATTTGGTCAACCATACGTTGCACAAATTATTGAATCGATGGAGGCTAATAACTGGAAAGCTGAAGATGTTATTGCAACAGCTACACACTTAACAGCATGGAGCATCGTCGATAGCTATGAACGGTATATTGCGCCACAGCATCAAGCCCAGCAATTGTTAATTGGTGGCGGTGGCAGCTATAACCTGACGTTAGTGCGTGATTTGCAGCAATTATTTGCACCATATAAGGTGCAGGTGCTGACGCAGGAGGATATCGGTGGCAATAGTGATGCTAAGGAAGCCATTGCATTTGCTGTGCTGGCGTATTATACGATGAAGCGCTTGCCAAACAATATTCCACTAGTAACTGGAGCTTCTCAGCCAGTAGTCATGGGCAAAATTTCTTGGCCTTATCTTGGACGTTCACAGGAGGTTTGAAGATGCAAATCAGACCCTTTTCAATTGAAGATCTTTCTGAAGTTGTGGAGCTTTGGAATCGAGAGGCTACAAAATATGATTACAAATCATTTACAGAGCGAGAGTTTCAAAATAAATTCATTGATCATCATTATTTCGATGCAGAGTGTATATGGGTAGGCTGCAATGAAAAAGGTATTGTTGGTTTTGCAGCCGGTTGCAGCGGTGACGACCTCCCGCTTGGAGATGTAGCCGGCTATATTACGAGTGTTATTATTGATGCCGAAGACGCTGCTCTAGAGTATTACGATGCTTTTCTTTTAGGTATAGAAAAAAGATTCCAAGTGCTTGGAAAAAGACAGGCGGAAGTATTGTTTTTCAACCCTATTAAGCTGATATGGAATATTCCAAGTGCGCGGCAGCATGAGCACAACAATGCCCCAGGCATCAGTAAGGACCAGCCATTATACGACGCTTTAATCGCTAGAGGGTACGTGGATCGGGCGACGCAATGCGGCATGTACTTAAGACTCGGAAACTTTAGTGTTCCTGAAGATATGATAAGCAAAGAAGTTAAAGCAAACAGTAAAGGCTATTATGTTACTCCTTATGCCCCTGCTTTGCATAATGGTCTTGAAGCAACGCTTGCTGCCTTGCAAAATCCGCAGTGGGAAAAAGATGTTGTATCGTATGTGAAGGATGGCGCACCTCTTATAGCAGCTGTGCATGGCAACGAGGTTGTTGGCTTTGCAGGTCCTATTATTTCAGAACCGAATGGTCGAGCATTTTTTTGCGGTATCGGTGTTCACCCAGAGCATGAGGGTCATGGTCTCGGCAGTGTATTATTTTTCCGAATGGTAGAGGCTTTTCAACATGTGGGCTGTCAATATATTTCATTATTCACTGGAAGCAATAATCCGGCTCTTCGAATCTATCAAAAAGCAGGATTTAGTATTGAAAAACAATTTTCTATACTGCGGAGGGAACTATAAAGATGAGTGAAAAATTAACAGTATTGGCCATTGGAGCACATGTTGGCGATGTGGAACTAGCATCCGGTGGTGTACTAGCTAGTCATAGTGTAAAGGGAGACCGCATTGTGACACTAGCATTAACTGCAGGTGAAAGAGGTGTGCCAGCAGGAGGGGATATGAAGGAGTACCGTCAGCAAAAAGTGAAAGAGGCGGAAGTATTTGCTGATATGCTTGGCGGTGAAGCTATTGTATTTGATTATTGTGACGGAGAGCTGCCTGACAATCAACAAGTTCGTATGGAGGTTTGTGATGTTATTCGCCGTGTAAAGCCAAATATTATTATTACACATTGGAAAAACAGTATGCATAAGGATCATGCGCTAACGCATCATATCGTAAATGATGCTCGTTTCTTCGCAAGCCTGTCATCCTTTGAACGAGATCTTCCTGCTCACTTTGCAGCAAGACTATATTATTCCGAAAACTGGGAAGATGCTGTTGATTATGTCCCTTACCTATACGTGGATTTCGATCAGGCGGCATATGATCTATGGATTGATGCTTTAAGCAAACATTGGTTTGTGACGAATAGCAAATCATTCAAATATATGGATTACTATAAAGCATTAGCAGTTGTTCGCGGCTGTGAAGCAAGAAAAACATATGCAGAAGCCTTTATGRTGCCTGCTGAAACGATGAAGGTTAGGCAATCTAGTCTTTGGTAACAGTTCAGTAAGGAGGCAACTTTATATGGTGTTGAATGGGATTGATTCGATTATGAATTATCGTCAATGGTTTGAAGGCAAGCGCGTAGGATTAATTACAGCACCGACAGGGCTTACAAAAAAATTTGAATCAACGATTTCCATTTTGCATGAAAATTTTAATCTTACTGCGATGTTTTCACCTGAGCATGGTGTTCGCGGAGATTTGGATGCAGGGGCATTAGTAGAGACGTATATGGATCCTTTGACGAATGTTCCGGTCTATAGTTTATACCGTAAAGACTCCAAGCGTTTAACAAAGGAAATGCTGGATGAAGTAGATATCGTTGTGTACGATATTCAAGATGTTGGTGTACGGTATTACACATATATATATACGATGCTGTATGCACTTGAAGATTGTGCTAAGGCAGGCGTAGAATTTGTTGTTCTTGATCGTGTTAATCCGCTTAATGGGGTAAACGTGGAAGGGAATATTTTAAAGCCTAGCTTCAAATCATTTGTTGGAAATTACGAGCTCGCTGTTCGATATGGCCTAACAGCAGGTGAAGTGGCAATGATGGCAAATGATCAAATGAATTGGAAAGCTTCGCTTCATGTCGTTCGTTTGGAAGGCTGGGAACGGAGCATGTCCTTCCCGGATACAAAATTAACTTGGGTTCATCCTTCACTTGGGATACCTCGATATGAAACAGCGTTATTATATACAGGTACATGCTTATTTGAAGGTACAAACTGCTCCGAAGGACGCGGTACAACGTTCCCCTTTGAAATGATTGGCGCTCCCTTCATTCAAGCGGAGCAATTGGCAGATGAGATGAACGCCAAACGAATGCCAGGTGTACATTTCCGACCTGTTCATTTCAAGCCGGCCTCATCTAAGCATGTTGGCGAACGATGTGGCGGAGTACAAATATATATTACAGACATCCAAGTGATGAAGCCGTTGGATGTTGGCGTAACCTTATTATTTGCGATAAGAGATTTGTATGAGCAATTTTCGTTCCTGCCTCCTGTGAAGGAGGGCTCACGCCCATTTATCGATTTGCTGGGCGGGGACAGCATGTATCGTACGGAAAATATTCGAGCAAAGCAGCTGCTTGAACAGTTCGCAGAGGAAAGCAAGCAATTTGCAGAAATGAAGCAGCAATATCATTTATATCGTTAGTGGATGGTGAGCAATTGATGAAAACAATAAAACAAATGAGCTTGCGTGAAAAGATCGGGCAAATGTTCGTCACAGGCTTCCCGTCAACTGAGATATCTCCTGAGCTGAAGGAAGTAATCGAGCAGTATAAAGTCGGCAATATTATTTTATTTTCACATAATATCGAAGATAAATATCAATTAGGCGGGCTTGTAGCTGAGTTGCAGCAATGGTTCACGACACATACAGGTTTCCCAGGCTTTATTACGATTGACCAAGAAGGCGGTCGTGTGACTCGAATGCCCAAGGACGCGACAAATGTTGCTGGGGCAATGGCAATTGCTTCGTCAGGCCGACCTGAAAATGCATATGCAGCAGGCAGAATGACTGCCAGAGAATTGAAAGCATTAGGTATTAATTTCAATCTTGCGCCAGTGATGGACATTAACAATAATGCCTTGAACCCCGTTATCAACGTTCGTTCTTATGGAGATTCAGCCGAGAAGGTATCACAATATGGGATTGAGATGATGAAGGGATTGCAGGGTGGAGGCGTAATGTCCTCGCTTAAGCATTTTCCAGGTCATGGTGATACAAATGTCGATTCGCATATTGGCTTGCCTACGATTGAAAAAACGGTAGAGGAATTAGAGCAGCTTGAACTGCTGCCGTTTAAGGCTGCAATTGAGCAAGGTGCTCAAGCTATTATGAGCGCACATATTTTATTTCCGCAAATCGATAAGTCCGGACTGCTGGGAACGATGTCTTATACGATTATTACAGAGCTATTAAAAGAAAAATTAGGTTTTAAAGGTTTAGTTGTATCGGATTGTTTGGAAATGGATGCAATTAAACGTTATTATGGTACTGCAAAAGGAGCGTTAGGGGCCGTTAAAGCAGGTATTGATTTGGTATTTATTAGTCATACGCCTAAAACGGTTAAAGAAGCGATTCATTTAATAGAAGAAGCTGTAGCAATCGGTGATTTGGATGAAGCGGTTATTGATGCAGCTGTTACAAAAATTTTAGCTTATAAAGCCCAATATGCAGTTATTGAGGAGCTGGATTACGAAATAGTTGGCTGCGATGTACATCGCCGTGCGAATGATCTGATACGAACGGAAACGATCTGCCGCATTAACGGTGAGATTGATCCCATTCGAACAGGTGATGAGCAAGTATTATTTATGGGCTCCTATTCCTATCGCACCGATCTTGCATCCAGCAGTGTCAATCAAGATCTGAGCTTCCCGCAATATATGGGTGAGCATTTTCATGCAGCGTATGAGATTATCAGCATTGATCCGAGCGAGGGGCAAATCAATGCTGCGCTGCAAAAGGCTGAAGGCTGCAAGCATGTTGTAATCGGCTTGTTCAATGCGCGTGAAAACAAAGGCCAACTTGCGCTTGTACAGAAGCTGTTGGCAGCAGATTGCAAAGTAACGGCCATTACATTAGGCCGACCATATGATTTAACATTAATCGATGGTGAGTTTTGCGGAATTGCAGCATTTGAGTATTCATTAAATGCATTTAAATCACTTATTCCAATCCTAAATGGTGAGCTTACACCAACTGCCAACATTACGATTCAGCTTTAGGGGGATATGAGTATGGCATATATCGTTGGAATTGATGGAGGCGGCACCAAGACAGCTGTCACAATTATCCATGACCAGGAAGATGCTTTATTAACCTTTACTGTAGGGCCAATTAATTATAACGGCGGGGATGCTGATGCGATTGCCGCCGCCTTTGAGGAAATTTTTAATCGAACGAAGGTCTACTGCAGCAATTTAGAGGAAGTTACTCATATCTGTATAGGAGCAGCAGGCGTAAGCAATCCGTCAGTCGTCCATTTTTTGGAGAAGCATGTGAGAGATAATGGTTACATAGGGCCGTTAACGATTACAGGTGATCAAGAAACCGCATTATACGGAGCACAAAATGCGATGCAAGGCATTATTCTCATTGCCGGTACAGGGTCGATTTGCTTCGGTGTGAATGAAAAGGGAGAGCAGCATCGCACAGGAGGCTTTGGCCATCTCATTGATGACGAGGGAAGCGGCTATTGCATTGGACGTAATCTCTTGTCCATTTTAGTTCAAGCAGAGGACGGAAGAATGAAGGATACGATCATTCCAGCGCTAGTATACGAGCAGCTTGGGCTAAGCACTGTGAAAGAAATTATTGGCTTTGTTTATCATAAAAATACAACAAAAAAAGATATTGCGAAGCTCGCACCGATTATGACGACAGCATGCGAAAGAGGGGATGCGCAGGCGCTTGAGCTAGCGGAGCAAAGTGCAGCCAGTCTATTTGAGCTTGTGGTGCCTGTTATTGAGCGACTAGAGTTATATGAAAGTTCGATTGCTGTTGCAGGAAGTGTGCTGCAAAAATCTCGTTTTGTAAAAGATGCGTTGGAACGAAAGCTTGCACGAGCCTACCCGCAAACAAAGCTTATCTTGCCGATTAGGGATGCAGCCTATGGTGCTGTTTTGTTAGGAAGATCAAAAATGAAAAACGATTAGTAGTTAGCGTTATGCGAAAATAGGGTGTGTCATAAGTCCGAGCAGTTCTGGACTTGCGACACACCCTTTTTTATAAGCTATTAAGCAACATCAGTTGAAGGAAAATGAATTAAAATTTGTCGGTCAAATAAAACACGGCCTGCTGTTTCGGAAATAGGGCTTGCAAAATGGCTGCCTGTTCAGCACTATCCTTTGCTCTGCCTGCCGCATTATAGCCGAACATCAAATATGTTATGAGATTGCGTTCATCCGCTTCTACCTCGACATAGGACTCAGCATGACTAACATTGGAAACGGAAAGCCGCTTCTGCTTGTAATCAAGGTATATATGATCCTCTCCGCATTGAAGCGCTATGTACAGTTCTTGATCTGCCATCAAGCTATTAGCGTTAAGACGATGTTCCAATTCAGGCTGAAGCTTTTCGAATGTAGAATGTAGATTGATCATTTTCCACATCGCCTGATTAATTGGAATGGATTGCGCTTGATGTTGTTGATAAAAGGAATATAGCTTATGATCCTCTGGCAGCATCGCTAATATTTGCTTTGCACTTGGGCGCAGCTGACATAAGGCATGAAATAAATGTTCAACACCGTCCACTGCCTCGTTCAAATACATGAATTCATTAATAAATACTTGTTCAGTATCCTTCTTTTCAATCATGCCATAAGCTACAATTTTTTTATTTCTGCGGAGCAGCAGACAGTCTGCTTTTTTCCATTCCGGCCAGTTTATTAGATCATTCCAGTATGCTTCATTACGGACTACAGTATAGGTGCGATTCTGATTGAACTGTTCGTATATGAAACGGATATCATCAAGATAACGAGGTTCAAACGGAACGATGTCATAGCTGCTTTGCTGCTCAAAGCTTGCTTGCTTTTCAATAGCGTAAGCAGTCTCGGGAATAAGTTCCCAGCCAACCTTTTCATAAAACGCATGCTTACTAGCCAGAAGTAAACTTATATCATAATTGGTTTCTTTCATGTAGTCTGTTTGTGCATGAAGAATTTTGTGCGTAAGGCCCATTCCGCGATAATTTGGAGCTGTACCGACGCTGCCCATTGCACCAGTTTTCAAGATCGCTTGACCGACTCTAATAGAAAGAGGGAAAATTTGCACATTAGCAGCAATCTCACCGTCGACCATTGCGAACCATGTTGTCTCTGGATCATATGTGCTATCGAGATCCAGTCTTTCTTGGAAAAAAACTCGGCCTACTGAAAAGCATTCATCTAAAATATCGTAAATCTTTTCAAGCTGTTCTCTTGTTGGCTGGTTCGTTACGATGATGTTTTTGTCAGGTGCCGTCGTCATCTTTCATTTCCTCCTGCTTCGCAATGTTAGGATAAATTTAAATAGACTGAAAAAATGGACTAATGATATTAGAAATTATTATCTTAATAAAAATATTAATATCTATAATAAATTTCGTCAATAAAGGAGCGTGAACACCGTATGACAACGCTTCATGCGGTAATCTGGCTGAGAAGTCTCTGAGGCCACATCGTATAAAAATGAGAGACCTTTCAAGAGTTCATTGAACTTTTGGGAGGTCTCTCATTATTTTTATAAAATTGGCTTTCAAAGCAAGTCTTTTTTATCATGCACAGGTGGTTACGCTTCAATCAATACTTGGTCTARAAAAGGTTTTACTAAACGACGTACTTCATCTGTTGACGTCGTATCCATCAATTGAGTTCTTAGTTCGCTTGCGCCTCTAAATCCACGAACATAGATTTTGAAAAAGCGAAGAAGTGGTTTAAATGGACGTGGTTCGTTTTCTTTTGAATATTTATCGTGAAGATCTAGCTGTAAAAGCAGTAAGTTGAGAAAATCCTTCGCGCTATGTTCTTTAGGTTCTTTTTCAAAAGCAAACGGATTGGTGAAAATGCCGCGGCCAATCATGACACCATCAACGCCGTATTGTTCCACTAATTTGAGTCCCGTTGCGCGGTCAGGAATATCTCCATTAATGGTTAACAACGTATTTGGTGCAATTTCATCGCGTAATTTTTTAATTTCAGGAATAAGCTCCCAGTGCGCCTCTACTTTACTCATCTCTTTTTTTGTACGAAGGTGAATGGAAAGATTCGCAATATCTTGTTTCAATATATGCCCTAACCAATCGCGCCACTCGTCAATTTCAAAGTACCCTAATCTTGTTTTAACACTAACCGGCAATCCACCTGCTTTTGCTGCTTGAATAATTTCGGCTGCAAGTTCAGGGTGCTGGATTAGTCCAGAACCCTTTCCATTGGATGCGACGTTTTGGACGGGGCATCCCATGTTTAAATCGATACCACGAAAGCCTTGTTTTTTCATATCAATACTCATCTGTTCAAAAAATGCAGGTTTATTGCCCCAAATGTGAGCGACGATTGGCTGCTCATCTTCTGTGAACGTTAACCGGCTACGAGTACTGGCTCTTCCTGCAGGGCTGCAATAACTATCTGTACTTGTGAATTCTGTGAAAAATACGTCGGGTTTTGCAGCTGTACTAACGACGTGACGAAATACAACATCTGTGACATCTTCCATTGGCGCTAATATAAAAAACGGCTTTGGTAAATCAAGCCAAAAGTTGTGTTCATTACTCATAATATCTCCTCTTGTTGCAATATATAAAAATCGATAAAAGCCGTAGTAAAGTCTTTTACCCAACCTACATAATATCATTTTTTTTCGTTTGATGCACAGAATCGATTGTATGAGCGACAGACATATATTTGGTAACGGTCAACTATCGCACATCAAAATTCTGAAATAATAAATGAGATGTAACAGATTCGCTCAATTACATTGCTTTAATGATTGCTTACACGTAGGACACGGGCAGCAGTTCATTATCTCTTGTTTTTATGCTCAAGACAATGATAAAATATTATGGGAACGTATGTTTGTTTTTGTTGGTGTTCTAACAGATCGGGGGAACAGGCGTGGTTGAAATTGTTGAAAAAGAGCAATTTTCGGTGATTGGAAAATTAGGAAAACTCGCCATCCATCATCAGGTGCAAGCAGCTTCCGTTTGTTTCGATAAGGAGCTGATGCGTACATGATTCAATTGACGAACCGCCAGGCACGGCAGTTTCTGTTATTGAAGCACGGGCTGTTGGGCGAATATCAATTTGCTGGAAAGCAGGGAGTATTGGATTTTGTGCGGCAGGTCGGTTGTATTCAATACGATCCCATCGATGTTTGCGGAAAAAACGCCGAACTGGTGTTGCAGTCGCGTATCAGAGGATTTACCAAGAACATGCTCGACGAGTTGCTGTATAAAGATAGATTCCTGGTAGATTATCCCGACAAAAATTTGGCTATTATCCCTGTCGAGAACTGGCCGTACTTTGAGCGGTACAGGCAGGCTGCAAGGCAGCATGCTAAGCGCTATCCCGAAATGGAAGCGTTGGTAGAACAAGTTCTGGCTCACATCCAAAATCACGGTGTGCTAAGTTCGAATGATCTAAAATTGGAAGGAAATTTCACTTGGCAATCGGTCATCCACTGGAGCAGCGGAAACAATTCATCCCGGTCGGTTCTGGAGCAGATGTACTCGACAGGCGATTTGATTATCCATCACAAAAAAGGAACGCGTAAATATTACGATATCGCCGGTAAGTACATACAGCCAAATCTGCTGAATGCGCCGGAGCCGTTGAAGGGCGAGCTTGAGCATCATAAGTGGCGGGTACTGCGTCGAATCGGAGCTGTTGGCCTTTTATGGAATCGCGCATCCGATGCCTGGCTGAACATATGGGGATTGAAAGCGGAGCAGCGCAACGAGGTTTTCCGCCAGCTGTTGCACGAAGCTCGCATTGTTGCTGTTGCCGTGGAACAAATGAAGGATACACTGTACTGCTGTGCGGAGGATTTACCGCTTATTGCAGCCGTCCTGCAAAATCCGACGCCGAAATTGCGCTGCGAGCTGATTGCCCCACTAGATAATTTCATATGGGACAGAAAACTGATCAAAGAATTATTTGGGTTCGATTACACTTGGGAGATTTATACGCCTGCAATCAAACGGAAATTCGGCTATTATGTGCTGCCTCTATTATACGGAGAAAGCTTCATCGGACGAGCCGAGGTAATCGCGGAGCGAAAAGCCGGGACGCTTGTTGTTAAAAATATATGGTACGAGGACGGCATAAAGCCAACAAAGCAATTGCGAACAGCCTTAAATAATTGTTTCCAAAATTTCGCATTATTCAACGGATGCAAGACAATTTCGACAGAGTCTTTGAACTGATATTTTCAGTTGCCTGGTACCATTTGCCGACGAGTTTCCGCGTAATACGAAGTTGAGAAGATTGTGGTGTCAGAGGATAGCACAATTAAGTTATTTTATCGTTTTGCAGGTACGTCAGAAATTCTCGAACGGCTCGCTTGATGGTCATTCATGTAAAGTTATGCCGACCGCTTGGCGGTTTTATATCTGGGAAATTGTGCAACGCTCAGCAGTCCTTACATGTTGAGTATGTGGCTTGGTTGGAACTGGAAATGTAGATCTACAATATAGTCTATTGAAGAGAGGGAGGTTAGACTCCTCTCACCCCCATTTGAGAAGCACGTCAATCAAGGGACATCCTGGATTCATATGTTCCCGCATGCGGGCATGTAGAACTTGTTTGTACGCCTTCACACACGCGCCTTGCATGGAACGAAAATTTAGAAAAATTTGCTTTCCTCAGAGTTCTCAGACACGCCTTAGTAGAAAGATAGAAAACCTATGATAAGACCTAAAACACACAAAAAACTCACCTTATATCATGGGCGGAATGATGAAAGGCTTTCAAGCCTTTCATCGTGAACTCAGTTTGTGACGAATTGACTGTTACAAATAAAGTGAAAATAGGACTGTTCCAAAAGTAGATTTATCTACGATTGGAGCAGCTCCTATTTTTTTTGATGATGCTTAGGCAGAACGATGTCCTCCCCTTATCAAACCTATCGCTTACGAACCCAGGAGATCTTATTTAAACCGTTTCTAATGGATTAAAATTGTAACGAACCCCAGAATCGTTAATTCGAGCAAAGTAGCTCATGACACCCTGTAAATCATGATATAACGTTAATCAGATTCGTTAAAATGAAAACAAATCAGTTTTCAACATAATAAGCACTCTACAGTTCGTAAGATAAATGATCATGGAAGGTTATGCGCACTATTGATTTTTGAAAGTATAGTTAAACGTAATTTTTCAAAATCAATATTTTGAAAATTGGACATAACGATACTTATTGAATAGTCCCTGCCCAAAATTCGGTTTGTAATTTCCCAAAATGAACGACCTCCTCGTTCACTAGCCCAAATTCCAAGTTTATTGACTCCACTTTCGGAAAAGCACTCTACTCTGTATATATCGTTCATTAGGATAACTTTGTGTCCAAATAACCATTTATAATCGATAGATTCATTGGTGATTTTTAAATAAGGTTTGTTAAATAAAGCCATAGCAAGCCATATGTATCCGAAAAAAATGGCGAACGCTAGAAACAAAATGTTTACTATGGTTTTTTCTTGACCATCTCCGGGTATCATGATGAAGCTAATAAACAAGACAATTATAAAGCTATATAGAATGTGGAGCGACCACTTCAGTTTAGACTCTTGGTGCAGAGGTAAGGAATATAGGCCGTTTTTCTTAAATAATGAACCCTCCACATTACTTTCCTCCCGCTTCCGTTATTAAGATTAGTCTAATCATTTTTGTAATTGACTTCAATAACATAATGAATGTTGCAATTGTATCCTGTTTGCCAAAGCTTGGCAGCCTCTATAATAAGAACACAACGTTTGAAAGCGCATACATTAAATTTCGATGCTTCAACATTCAGGTGAAGGAGGAGAATGTATGAAACGAATGTTTTACAGTTTGATGCTTGTTGCGGCATTGTTAATGACTATTTATGGAGTGAATGGGGGATCTGTGCCGCAGGTCAGCGCAGCACCTGCATTTGCGAAAGGTGCGGACATTAGCTGGGTAGCCGGCATGGAGGCGCAAGGGTATACGTGGAAGGACAAAAACGGCGTAACTAGGGACATCATTCAAATTTTGAAGCAGGATTACCAAATCAACTCCGTACGTATTCGAGTATTCGTCAATCCTTCTTCGAACTATGGCAACGGGTATATGAATAAGGATCGTGCTGCAACCCTGGCGAAGCGGGCGAAGGATGCCGGGATGAGCGTCATGCTTACATTGCACTACAGCGATTCGTGGGCGGATCCCGGAAAACAGAATAAGCCAGCTGCTTGGGCAAGCTATTCGTTCCAGCAGCTGATGGATGCTGTTTGGAATCATACGCGTGAGGTTATGACTGCTATGCAAAGCAAGGGAGTCACACCTGATTGGGTGCAAATCGGCAACGAAACAAACGATGGCATGCTCTGGAATGACGGCAAAGCATCCTTAAACATGCAAAACTACGCTTGGCTTATTAATACAGGCAACAATGCGGTCAAGTCTATTAGTACAGCTACAAAAACGATTGTCCACTTGTCCAACGGCTATGACAACAGTTTATTTGTTTGGAATATCGGCGGACTGATCGCGAACGGAGCGACCTTTGATATTATCGGGATGTCTCTGTATCCTACCAGTGCAGACTGGTCGTCTAAGGTTACGCAAACGGTCAGCAACTCGAACAATATGATATCGCGTTATGGCAAGCCGGTTATGATTACCGAAATTGGTATGGATTATAATCAGCCTGCTGCTGCCAAAAGCTTCGTCGCTGATATAAAGACAAAAATACGCAATATTGCAGGCGGAAAAGGGCTTGGCGTGTTTTATTGGGAACCGGAAGCGACCCCTGGTTATAACGGAGGTTATAATAAGGGCGCTTGGCAGGCGGACGGCAAACCGACGATTGCGCTTGACGGTTTCTTGAATTAATGAGTACGACCTATCCTAGTTCATTAGAGCTGGCGATAGGTCTTTTTTCTATAGCTATAATCTTCGAGAAATAACTTTATGTTTTCGTTATTTCGCAATGTTTCGTATTCATGCTACAATAATGGAGAAATTTAGTTGCAAGCTAGCTAAGCTGGCTTGAGGGGAGAGATGAAAATGGAGAAATTAACTATTATTGAAGGTGCGGCAGTCGGGGTCACAGGAATCCTCCTTTCAAGCGAACAATAATTTCGTTTCCCAGATGAGGATTCAACTGTGACTGGTTTTGGCGTTAGCCATATGAATAACCAATTACAGGGGGAATCCGCAGTGAATCAACAAACAACGAATACGGTATTACAAACATTAGGTTGGAATGAGTATTTTTCTAATCATTTTGCCGCTTATGCCAAACAAGGGTATAGTGCTGGGCGAATTATATTGGAGCATAAAAACATGTACCGTCTATTGAGTGAGCATGGCGAGCTCATGGGCGAGGTAACGGGCAAGCTGCGTTTTGAAGCAACAGGCCGAGAGGATTTTCCAGCAGTCGGTGACTGGGTAGTTATAAAACCGAGGCTGGAGGAACAGAAAGCTTCGATTCATGCGCTGCTGCCACGCAAGAGCAAATTTTCCCGTAAAGTGGCTGGAGACACGGTAGAAGAACAGATTGTAGCCGCTAACGTTGATACTGTTTTTTTAGTGAATGCCTTAAATAATGACTTTAATATACGCAGGATGGAACGTTATTTGATCCTCGCATGGGAAAGCGGCGCTGCGCCGGTCATCGTGCTGAGCAAAGCAGATTTATGCGACGATTTGGATGCGCGCATCGCAGAGGTAGAGTCCATTGCGATTGCTGTCCCTATTCACGTAGTCAGTGCTTCGCAGGGAGAAGGGTTAGATCAGCTCGAACCTTATTTGGGTGTAGGCAACACGATTGCGCTGATAGGTTCTTCGGGTGTAGGCAAGTCTACACTGATTAACAAATTGAGCGGTGTTGATCTGCAACGAGTCAATGATGTGCGTGGCGGGGATGACCGCGGTCGTCATACGACGACGCATCGCGARCTTGTTCAATTGCCGAGTGGAGCACTGATGATTGATACACCTGGTATGAGGGAGCTTCAGCTATGGGAGGCCGATGAGGGGTTCCGTGGTGCATTTGATGACGTAGATTCAATTGCAAATACTTGCAGGTTTAATGACTGCAAGCATGAGCAAGAGCCCGGCTGTTCTGTCCGAAAGGCAATAGCTGATGGATCTTTGGAGCAAGCTCGTTTTGAAAGCTATCTCAAACTCCAACGTGAGCTGGCGTATCTAGCACGCAAGGAAGATGCGCGATTGGCAGCCTCTGAAAAAGCAAAATGGAAAAAGATTAGCACAGATATGAAACAAAGAAAAGTAAAAAGATAAGTCATGCGACAGAGCCTTTGAAAAATTAGGGCTCTTTTTTTTATGACTTCAGCATAGATGCTAACTTGAGGGATTAAGCTGTAAAGTTGTGAAATATTCAACGGAATTCATGAAGCAAAGAAGTTGAATGTTCATTTCGTTAGTGTCATAATTTAGGTTATTGACAATGAGGACAAATGTTCGGTATATTTTGTAAGTAATGCGGACAATTGTCCGAAAAGAGAAGAGAAAATTGGAGGAGGAGTATTCTTGAACGGCCCTACTATGGAGGTTAACTCCAACCTGGATTTGAGCAAAATCAAGAAAGGACCGATCGTTGCCGCACTCATTATTGGCGCATTTGTATCGATTCTGAATGAAACCTTGCTGAACATTGCTTTCCCAGAGCTCATGAGATATTTCAGCATCACGGAAACGACTGTACAATGGCTGGCTACAGCCTATATGCTTGTAGTCGGTATTCTTGTCCCTATAACAGCACTTTTGCAACAATGGTTTAGCACACGTCAAATGTTTCTTGGGGCAATGATTTTATTCCTTGCGGGTACGGTAATATGTGCGACAGCACCAATATTTGAGTTTCTGCTTGTCGGACGTGTTGTTCAAGCTTTGGGAACAGGATTAATGATACCTGTATTGATGAATACGATTCTTATCATTTTCCCTCCAGAGAAGAGGGGCGGCGCAATGGGATTGATCGGTTTGGTCATGATGTCCGCTCCGGCTATTGGGCCTACTTTATCTGGTCTTATCGTTGACTCGCTTAACTGGAGATGGCTCTTCTATCTGGTCATTCCTTTGGCGGTCGTTTCTATCGTCTATGCAGCGATTTATTTGAAAAATGTAAGCGAATTGACGAAACCAAAGGTCGACATTATTTCTATCCTGCTCTMCTCCATCGGTTTTGGGGGCATCGTCTATGGCTTTAGCAGCGCAGGAGAAGGCTCGTGGTCAGATCCTAAAGTTGTCTGGTGCCTGATTGTAGGCGGAATCAGCTTGATTTCATTTGTATGGCGTCAACTTGCGGTGAAGGAACCGATGCTCGATATGCGTGTTTTCCGTTACCCCATGTTTTCGCTCGTTACAGTGCTAATGCTTGTACTTATGATGGCTATGTTCTCTACAATGATCATGCTTCCGCTATTTTTGCAAAATGTTATGATGCTTACTGCACTTAGCGCTGGTCTTGTTATGATGCCCGGCAGTATCTTGAATGGTATTATGGCACCGGTCTCCGGTATTTTGTTTGACAAATTTGGACCAAGGGTGCTCGTTATACCTGGTCTTATCTTGATGAGTGTATCCATCTGGCTGTTTTCTGGAATTGATGCAGCATGGACGAGCGGATATGTTGTATTCCTGCATATCTTGATGATGATTGGTATCTCACTAGTGATGATGCCTGCGCAGACGACAGGGCTTAATCAGCTGCCGCGCAGATTGTACGCGCATGGTACGGCGGTTATGAGCACGCTGCAGCAAGTGGCAGGTGCGGTTGGTGTGGCATTGTTCGTCAGCATAATGTCGTCAGGCATGAGAGATTATATGTCTACATCCCCGGATCCGACCAACCCTGCTGAAGGAATACCTGCAATGGTAGCTGGTCTTCACAGTGCGTTTATCGTCGGCGGAATTCTCTCAGTCCTCGCAATTCTTATCGGTCTCTTCATTCGCAAAACGAAGGCACCACTAGAGGATGAGCAGAAGCAGACTGCTTAATCAGATTTGTTCGAGTCACTTGGACAAAATACATCTTACTAAAAGTTAGAGGCAGCCAATAAGTTCAATGAACTTATTGGCTGCCTTTTTTAATTTTAAAAACACTTTACTATCGCAATCTTCGCTTAACAATTAACTGGCTGAGTGCACCTGCATTTACAAGGACGGTTCCACCAATAATCGTAATGATACCAAGAAGTGTAATCCAAGAGATTGTCTCATCATAAAAGAGTACGCCGACTCCTACAGCAATCGGGGGAGAGATATAGAGCCATGTAGATGGGAAAACGGGATTCGTCTTTGCTACGAGCCAGTAGAATAAGGTATGCCCAACCATGGAACCAATCACAATCAGATAAATTAATGAGCCTGCCGTCTGAAATGATGCAAAGGATTCAAGTTGCACCTCTTCGGTGAACAAAGATAAAATGAACATCATCGCTCCGCCAACCATCATTTGTGCCGCGTTCATGGCTATCGGTGAAACATCGGACATGCGGTTGATTACTTTTTTGGAATATAGCGCTCCTATTGCATAGCAGCATTCTCCTATCAGTATGGCCCCGCAGCCGACAAGCCACAAGGGTGAGACATCCACCGAAAGATTGGGCAAAACTAACAGCAGTACGCCGATGCAGCCAATAATGCAGCCGTATAGCGAGTGTTTGGGAGATTTTTGCCGAAGAATAGCCGTTTGCAGCAACAAAATCATGATGGGTCCCGTAGCCGATAACACAGCCGCGAGTCCAGAAGATACATATTGCTCCGCCCAGTACAGAGTAGAAAAGGTTCCAAACGTCAGCGTAGCCCCAGTGAACAGCATCTCTTTACGCAGCAGCAGGGAGAAGCTAGCCTTGTGTTTCCAAACCATCCAAAGAAACAGAATAGCGCCAGCCAGAAAAAAGCGAAGCCCTGCCGAGAAGAATGGGGGAGCACCGGCGTCTACTCCGATTTTAATAGCCAGAAAGGTTGTGCCAAATATAAGACATACGAGCGCATAAGCCAAAAAAATCATGTTCATTTCCCCTTTAGATGTCGGTTCGAAATTGTATTTTGTTAATCATATAGGGAGTAAGGCAGAACAGATTGTATGGAACAGAACAGAAGGATAAATATATCGTGTACAATAATGGAAATAGGCAGCCGCGAAGAGGTGTTATGAACAGATGAAAAAAGTGACGGGAGCGAAGCAAGCCCAACCGTTATTCCGGCAGGTGTATGATTATATCTTGAACCGTGTAGAGCGTGGGGAATGGATCGCCCATCAAAAATTACCGTCGATACGCTTGCTTGCTGAAGAAATCGATGTGCACCGGCTGACGGTATTTAAAGCCTATAGATTGCTAGCTGAGGACGGTAAAGTGTATGTAAAAGACAAATCGGGCTATTACGTATCGGAGAACGATACTCTTTCTGAAGGGTTGGAAGAGAGCGCCGTCGTTACCTCTTATGCAGTGAATAACTCGTTATCTGATATTCATCGAATTCCAGCTAAGTATCAGTTCTCTCAAGCACTGATTGATCCTAATTTGCTGCCGAATTTGTTCTTATCGGACTATGTGAAAAAAGTGTTTGATCTCTATCCTAAGGTTATGGGGACTTATGCCAATGTGCAGGGGGATGAAGAGCTTCGCGAGTCGCTGAGCCAGCATTTCAGAGAGCATCATCGATTGCAGCTGTCACCTAAGGAATTGTTAATCACATCAGGTGCGCAGCAGGCCATAAATTTGATTGCTCAGATAATGCTTGGGCCGATGGATGCGGTGTTGATTGAGCGACCGACCTACGGCGTAGCGATGGATATTTTTCGCAGGCAAGGCGCGCGGCTTATTCCTGTTGCGATCACACCGGAAGGTTATGACTTGGCAGAAGTAGAAGTCTTGATGCGCAAGCATAAGCCGCGTATGTTCTATATGAATCCAACCCACCAAAATCCGACCGGTTATACTGTTCCAGCTTGGCAGCGCAAATTGCTGGTGGAATTGGCAGAGCGTTACCGCTGCCTTATCGTGGAGGATGATCCGTTCCGAGATATGTATTTTGTTGAGCCGCCCCCGCTTCCCTTATTCGCATATGACACGGAGGGCTGGGTCATCTATATTAGCAGCTTCAGCAAATATATTGCGCCCGGTCTGCGGATTTGTGCTGCAGCCTGCCGCTATCCATTCATGGAGCAGTTAATCAAAGCCAAGGCGCTTGCGGATAACGGCACTCCGCAGCTTAATCAGAAAATATTTTTGCATTATTTCGCCTCACCGAGGCTGCAGCAGCATGTGGAAAAGCTTCGTATTGCGCTGCAGGTTCATAAAGAGATCATGGAAGAGGAGCTTGCCATAGCAGGCTGGGAATGGACGGCACCACAGGGCGGGCTTAATTTATGGGTTGAACTTCCAAGCGATATATCAGGAGAAGCTCTTCTTAAAAAAAGCAGGGAGCAATCCATTTCCTTCGTTCCCGGAGAAATATTTGATCCGCTCGGCGAGCTGAAATCGTGGATCCGGCTTAGTTATTCTTTTGCGAGTGAGGCATTATTGCGGGAAGGAATGCAGCGCTTAACGGCTTTATCGCGGACTTTATGATTGAAAGAAATATTTAGTTGCTTGAACATATTTTTTGTAACATTGGCGTAACACCCCTGATGTAGTCTGATTCAGGAGGTGCGAGAAATGAAAAAAATAATAGCCATCATCATGCTGGCTGCAATCACAGCAAGTGTTCTTGCGGGGTGCAAGGACGAAAATAATACGCGAGGAGGAGAAGTAAATGCACAAATAGAAGATGTGGATTTTAGCTTTAACGTAGATCCAGAAACCTTCGCGCTTGAGGTCGTGTCGGGTGGAATGACTGAAAAAGCATCAGAACCACTGGACAAAATGAAAGTTTCAAATGTAAAAAACAGCGGAGACCAGATTAGCTGGACCTATCCAGAGAAACAAATGGACGTTGAAATTGAAAAAAAAGCGAAATATGTGGATGTAACGATCAAATCCAGCAAGGCGGAGGAAAATAGCTTTGCATGGCCAATCGTAACGGGTGATGGGTATATGCT
>NZ_JBFRDK010000053.1:0-35268 GCF_052113545.1 Paenibacillus sp. TAF43_2 | reverse complement strand
AGCTTGCATCGTATAGACGCATGATTAGCTTCGTCAATGTCGTTTTTCCGGCACCATTGTAACCAACGATTGCAATTTTCTCACCTGGCCTAATGCTGAAATTAACATGATGAAGAATACGCGGCCCGGATGGACCATATTGGAACGATAACTCTTTTAGCATTAATCCAGTAAACTTATCCGGCACAGGCAGTGGATCTTCAACTTCCTTCAGAGCGTTCTTTTGCTCCAGGAAACTTCTTAACTTCTCGATGTACAAGCTGTTTTCTTGCATCTCACTGATGAGCGTCGTCATATATTGCATGTTGCCTTTTAGACGCCAAGATGAATTCAACAGTGTAACTGCGCTTCCATAGCTTAACGTTCCTTTCACTAATGTCATAAAGACAACATAAGTCACATACAGGCCACTCAAAATCAACTCATTAAAAAAATACTCTGAGGTGAAATTTAACCAGAACTGCTTTTTTGAACGTTTTTTAACAATCCCGTGCATTTCTTTATGCGTATCGGAGAAATCTCTAAAAAATTTCTCCTTGATGGAATAGAGTCTTAATTCCTTCGCGTAATCAGCCAAGTAAAACAAGCGTTTCAAATAGATTCGTTTACGATCCTTTTCGTTAAGCTCCATTCTCATTTTGTACCTGATTTTATTAGCGATCATGTTGACAATCAGCGTTAGAATGAAAGACGCGAGCACAAATAGCAAACCAAGCTTGTCAACAAACAAGAAAAAGCTTATAGAGGTTATAATAACCGTGACGGATCGGCACAATTTTCTAATGTTGTTTATCGTAGCATCAATTCGATTATGGGCATCATTGGCGCTCCAAACATAATCATTATAATAAACAGGATCATCATAGTTGGCCAAATCGGTGCTAATCGCTTTTTCGTAGAGATCCATCCTTATTTTTTGATACAGCAATTCCTTTCCTTTCGGTTCAACGCTTTGAAAATAGATGCTGTCCAGCACAAAGCAAATTGCGATAAACAAAATTGTAAGTCCGATATATAGAGCAACGGTAGAGAAGGAAGTTCCATATTGAACGCTGTCGAATACAAACTTAATCAAAATGACATGCTCAATAAAAATTTCGATTTCCTGCAAGCATGCATACAAGCATGTAAAGATGATATAGTTGCGGGAATGGCGCAGCCCGTATTTCATAATAAACCAATTATTTTTAAGGACCCTAGTAAAGCTATGCTTATTGGGCTTCATGCAGATTCACCACCCCTGCCAACTCTTCTTGATCAACATACTTTTCCGCTTGCTTTAAGAATAGCTCCGCATATTTCCCCTGCAGCTGCATCAATTCCATATGCGAACCAGACTCTCTGATTTTGCCATCCTCCATGAAATAAATACGATCTGCAAGCATAGCTGAGGACATGCGATGAGAAATAATAACAACAGCTTTATCCTTGCAGGCTTCCATCATACTTTCAAAAATTTCATATTCCGCAATCGGATCCAACGCGCTCGTAGGCTCATCAAGCACGAGGATTTCAGCCTGTTGCGCAAAGATTCTAGCTATCGCAATCTTTTGAAACTCGCCGCCTGATAAAACAACCCCGTGTTCATCAAACTCCTTCGTGAGCATCGTATTTATTCCCTCCGGCAACGAGGCTACCTTATCATAAACTCTGCTTTTCTTGAGAGCATCTATGACGAGCTTGCGGTCTGCTTCGGAAACCAAATCACGCATAAGCACATTCTCTGCAATCGTCATCGAAAAAATCTTGAAATCCTGAAATATGGTTCCATACATTGAGCGGTATGACAGGAGATCAAACTCTTTAATATTTTGGCCATTCCATAATATTTCGCCGTCAGTAGGATCGTACAATCGCATCATGAGCTTGATTAGCGTTGATTTGCCGGCGCCATTATGGCCGACTAAAGCAATTTTCTCGTTCTTATTAACTTCTATCGTAATATCGCGAATAGCAGCCTCAGCTGCCCCATCATAAGTAAAGTTAATATGCCTAAATGTTAATTTCTGTATTGGCGGCGCAATTGCTTTAACTGGACCGGCATGCTCCTCGATTTCGGAAACATAGCTTAAAAAGGTTTTTAAATTTTCAATGTAAATGCCGTTTTTATTAATTTCTACAAAACTATCAGACAATCGGATGAGCGACCACGCACCACCAACCATTGCGCTTCCCAGAACGATAAAGGAACTGATAGAAATCGACTGCTTGACAATAGCCAAATAAGCTCCATACAACAGAACCCCTTGGAATATTAGTGTAAAGGTTGTAAATATCTTGAAAAAGGAAACAACTCCTGCTTTGACTCGATACTTATGAACGACCGAAATGGCACCGTCATACCCTTCTATATAGGTGTTTCTCAGAACTGAAAATATGCGGGACAGACGGATTTCCTTGGCAAAGTGGGATAAATAGATGACACGGTTGACATAATCCATTTTTCGTTGATAGGGTACCCGTTCATTATTTTGCTGAAACTGAATTCGGTTAAGCTTTTTTCCAAAATAAAAATTTCCGAAAATAGGCAATAAAGCAAACCATACCACCCATGGGTCAATGGCGTACATCACGGCAAATATGCTAATCGTTGCGAGCGATACGAATATCACCCTTGAGAGATTTTCAAGAACAGCGCTGACTCTTTGATCGGCTTCTTGAATGGCTTTTGTATACTTGTTATAAAACTCATAATCCTCAAAACATTTCAATTCTACGGATGCTGCCTTCCGAAAGAGAATGAGATACAGCTTCTCATATAACTTGAGATCACTTAAGGGTTTGAAGCGAATTTCATACCAATTGTCCAGTAAAATTAAAGCAAGTATCAACACTAACGTCATAATTATGAAATGGATAATTTGCTGAAAGTCCCTTTCGATTGAAATAGACTCAATGAGGTACTTCATGAAATATACAGAAAAAAACACATTGCCAATCATTCTACCGGCTTGAACTGCAAAATCCGCCAGCACTCTCTGTGGGTGCATACTCCAAGCTAATCTGAACACAAATAAGTTATTGGCAATAATCACTTTAATATGTTGAAATGTAAGGTTTATCTTTTCCAAGGTCGTTTTTTTCCTCTCTGTATCGTAAAGAGCATGTAATCAGCCTTTTGAGAAAAGCTTCTCAAAATAAATTAGTAATTAAAAATGTACAACAGGGAAGAATGGGAAACAACCCCACAAAACCTATGTATTGTGAGTTATTAATAGAAATAGAGAAAACGGTTTTTCAATTAATCCCGTTTTTTCCGTGCTCGATATTGCTGTGGCGTTACGCTGACAATTCTTTTGAACAAGTTCGAAAAGCTTCCTAAGCTGGTATAACCTATACGCTCTGCAATGTCTGTAATTTTGTATTCGGTTTCTTCCAGCAATCGTTTGGCCTCTTGGATTCGTTCCTGAATAATGGCATCCGACAAAGATAACCCGGTCTCCTTCTTGAACAATCTGGATAAATACGCCGGGTTCAGATAGACATGGGCAGCCATTTCCTCCCGGGTAATCTCCTGGTTCAATCGTGAACGAATGTAATGTCTAATCTTGGTAACCACAGCAGAAGATACTTTGTTGCTTACCGTGAGAAGTCGTAYGGTTGCCTTCAGGCAGCATCTCGTCCATTGTTGCAGGGCATCCGAGTGCTTGGGATAGCTTTCCTTATCTATCAAGCTCTTTAATTCGGCCGACTTGTGAATAGATAAGCCTTTTTGGGCCAATATGGTGTGAATAATGAAGAGGATACCGTGGATAAACTGATGATGAGATTCCTTTGTCCATGTATTTCCTTCATTACTCCAGAACCATTGCTTCACGCGGCGATCCAGCTCTTCTAACTCACCAAGCTCCATAATAGTGGACCACTCCGCAAATAAGCTTAGTGGAGCTACAGCCTGCAATTGATTCATGCTTTTTTCCATAGGAGTAGAGGCAGGCATGAATACTTGCCGGGAGCGTGTTAAATTGTGCTGCTCTCTCTCTGTCACATACGTGTAGGCGCTAACGATCTCCGGTAATACTACCGTCGGGCTAATATAAATAGATAAGGAGCATTGAAGAAGCCGTTCGCACTCGTTCAGAAACTGACGGCAATTGTGATTAAGCACGCTGCTAATAGAAGTTTCTTCACTTCTCACATATACGATCGCCAGATTGAGCCCTGTATGATCCTGAAATACAACACCTTCCAGCTCTAGCAGAAGC
Source organism: Paenibacillus sp. TAF43_2 (assembly GCF_052113545.1). Taxonomy (NCBI): domain Bacteria; kingdom Bacillati; phylum Bacillota; class Bacilli; order Caryophanales; family Paenibacillaceae; genus Paenibacillus; species Paenibacillus sp. TAF43_2. The sequence continues at coordinate 31,063 of NZ_JBFRDK010000053.1, read as the reverse complement.
AGTTCTCCAGCCAAATTGCGAAGCGCGTATTCCATAATGGCTTCATCCCGCGCGCTCAGATTATCTTTCCATTGCTCAAGTCCAAACAGAACCAGGATATAACGATCATCAGGCTTCATCGACAACCCACAAGTTTGTGCGGATCTTTGCAGCGAGTCCGGGAGCAGTGATGCCCGCTGACTAAGGATGTCCTGCCAGAAGCGTTCAACCAATATAGGCAGCTGATGTTCCCATTTTCTTCGATAGTCCTGCATCAGAGCTTCAAACTTTTTTTGTTCTTTTTGCCTTCCTATCTCTGCAAAAGCATCGCCCGCCACTTTCTTCAACTGCTCATAATCGACCGGCTTCAGCAAATAATGGAACGCTCCATGATGGATGGCGCGCTGGGCGTACTCAAAGTCCGCATGACAAGTAAGCATAATCGTCAAAGTGTACGGCGAATGCTGCTCCACCCAGGCCAACAAATCCAAACCGCTGCTCCCCGGCATTTCGATATCGCAAATTAGCAAATCAATAGTAGTGTTCCTTAGCACCTTCAACGCATGATCCACGTTCTCCGCCAAACTAATGTGCGTAACGCCCAGCACGCTCCAGTTCACGCCTTGCTGCAAACCGAGCAAAGCAAAATATTGGTCATCAACAATTAAGATTCTATACATACGATGATCAAAGCCTCCTTTGCATAGGCAATTTGATATTCACTATTCCGCCGCCCTGTGGATCATTGCTGAAGGCTATATTCGCGCGTCCATCATAGAACATAATCAAGCGTCTGCGCACATTCCATATCCCCAGTTGACGGTCTGTGGGCTCTTTTTCATATAAGCCAAGGTTAAGCATGACCAATTGCTGCTCGGAGAATCCAGGTCCAGAGTCGCGGATTTCGATGGCCATGCATGAATCCCCTTCTTTACTCGTTTCTTTACTTACCGTGACGTTGACTTCAAAATGCTTGGCATTATTAATAAATCCATGCTTCATAGCATTCTCCACGAACGGTTGTACAAGCAATGGCGGCACAAGGACGTTCTCAAGTTCCTTGGGCACCCGTTCGTGAAAACTCAGCTTGTTCGGGTACATAACCATTTGGATTTCCAGGTAGTTTCGGATATGATTAAATTCGCTAACAAGCGTAATCCACGCATCGTTGGTGCTCATGATGAACCGGAAATAGGAGACGAGGTGGCTGATCATCTTTTTAATCAGCGAATACTTCTGAAGCTCTACAAGATGGAAAACGATATTTAAGGAATTCATGAAAAAATGGGGATTAATCTGGGCCTGAAGATGCTTAAGTTCGGCTTGCTGCACTTTCATTTGCTCTTCATATACGAAGATTTTTAGATTACCAATTTGTTCAGCCATCCGATTGAACTGTTGTGTAATCAGTTGGAACTCCTTGGATTTCTCTTCCTTTAAACGGTAATCCAGCTGTCCCTTGCCAAGTATGCGCATCCCGCTTGCCAACTGCTTAATGGGTTTAAATACAAGCCGGCTTAATAGAAAGAACAATACAACTAGAATGACAACTACCGCTATGGGAATGACCTTAATTACGCGTTGGAACAGAGGCAGCTCGTCCAGCAGCAATTCTTCGTCCAATAAAATGAAAACGTTGAGATCCGAAAAAAGAGACGGTTTGCCTACGAACAAATAGCTGCTGCCGTCGCTAAGTCGAATAGAAGCGCTAGAGCGATTCGATTGATCGTTCAGATGGCTGCGGATTCGGACAAGATCCTCATTAGCGAATTGCCCCCACAATAGATGCCCCTCTTTGGATATAATGCCGATTTTCTCGTCGCTCTCTACAGACTCCAACCGGATTAGAGGCTGAGCTAAGGAGTCAATGCTGACAAGTACACCGATGAGCAGCCTTCCGCTTTTATCCGGAAGTGCCTTAAATAAGACCGGCTCGCCGCCGACGTTAATGATTTCCCACTTCAAGGACGTCGGGAGCTTGAACTTCTTCAGCCGAGCGGACAGACCGGCACGGATAGCCTCCTTCTCCTCGTAATACTCCTTTTGACTGCTGAGGAATAGCTCCTCCCGGTCAAGATGATACACGAATACACTGCGAATAATAGAGTAGTAGCTAACATCGCTATACCATTGATCCATTAATTTTCTGATCGATAAATAATAGTTTACACTGTCTGGGTCGCTCTCCGAGTATAGCTCGAGCAGCATGCTTTCATTTGCCGTTCGCAGCAAATAAGTACTGGTCTGTTCCAGCAGCTCATCAAGAGCGCCTAAATGAAGGGTCAACGTGTCCGATGCGGATTTCGCTACTTTCTCGCGAACAATATTTGTGGAATAAATATTGGTGTAGTAAAGAAAGAAAAAAAGTGGCGCCACTAATAGCAGGACGAGTGCGCTTACTTTAAATTGCAATGAAAGTCCCACAGTTCCACTCCTTTGCCTAGTATATGAACGCCCATGCGGCACGAAAGGGGAAAGACCATTTCGGTCTTTCCCCTGCCTGCTTATGACTGCTTCGCCTTCCACTCATCGTACTGCTTCTGAACTTCGGCGCGGATTTTCTCGATACCGTTGGCCTTTAGCTTGTCGTTGTATTCTGCCAATACCTTGTCGGCATCCAAGCTGCCCGTTTCAAGCAGCGGACGATATTCCTTGATAATATTGCTGACGACGGACACCTCTGTTTTGACAGCGTCCGTATTGAAGTTGAAGCCAAACGACCTTACTTTGTGAGCTTTTTCGTTATAGGCTTTGAACTTCTCCCATTTGTCCGAGCTTTCGCCTTCCCACAAATAAGTGAGGGTCTGATTCCCGAACATCCACTCGATCCCCGGCGCCCACCCCGTATCCGCACGGGTAGCAATGCCATCTTGCAGCTTAATGAAATTATCCTTGCCCTCCACCTTGACATATTGCCGTCCTTCCACACCGAAATCGATCAGGTTTACAATATGTTTGTCGGTATGGAGAAGGTTCAGAAGCATCATTGTCCGCTCCGGATCAACGGATGTGCGCCCGATCGCCATCATGGAATTGCTGACGCTGGCTGTACTGATCTCGGGATCATTCCCTTTAAGCTTGACGAGTTCGATTCCCGTGGCGCTGGAATCTTCCTTGTCCGAATCGGGTTTATCGGAACCGAACTTCATCCAAGTTTTGCCCGCCTTCAATGCGTCTTCGGCGCTCGTTTTGGTCGTTGCGGCATCTTGGTTAATGAAACCCTTTTTGAACCAGTCGCTATAGAGCCTCATCCTGTAAATAGCCGCATCGGACTCCATCGAGCTGATGATCATCTTATCTGTCTTTGTATCCAATACGATTCCAGCAGGTGCTCCGGCTACAAGCTCGTAACGGAAGTTTTCTTCCATGCTTGGCTTTGTTTTGTCGAAGTAGCTCAGCGTATCGGAACCACTGCCTGAGAGCCAGATAGGTGCAAGGCCGGGTTCCTTATCCTTAATGGTTTGAAGCCACGGCTCTAAATCTTCCAGTGTGTTGATGGAGTTGATATCAAACCCGTATTTATCAATAAGATCTTTCCTGAACATAATCGTGTGGCTCTCGCCGATTTCTTTGTTGGTTGGGATCGCGTAAATTTTCCCATCTACTTTGCCGCCATCTAGAAAACGAGGATCCAGCGTCTCCATAATCCCTTGTCCGTATTTGGCCAACAAATCGTCCAGCGGAAGAAACGCCCCTTTGGTTACGTTGTTGGAAAAATCTGCCCAGTTCGGAGCAAAAGTCAAGTCTACTTGCTCTCCGGATTGGTAGGCAAGCGCCATCTTCTCAGACCAGGAAGACCAAGGCAGTCCCTGAAAGTCGATTTCGGCGTTGATTTTCTCTTTCAAGTATTTATTGATTTCTTCTACAACTGCCTTGGAGTCGTTTTGCGGAAAATTGCCTACCGTATATACTTTGAGCTTGCGGTAGGTGGATATATCGGGATTGCTTGATCCAATATCCTCGGATGGCTTGCTTGTTGACAGCGGTTCTGCATTAGGTGAACCGGATGATCCTGAATTGGTGCTGCAGCCTGACATGACCAGCATAGTCGCGGTTACCCAAGCAAGCGCCATGCCCCACCCTTTCGTTTTCTTCATTTCTTGAACCCCCTATAAATTTTCATATATTCTAACCGGCCGTTAAGCCAGAGCTAGACGAATTAACCTTTGACAGCTCCAATGGTGAGCCCCTTGGTAAAGTACTTCTGAAAGTATGGATAAACGAACAGGATGGGACCAATGGAGACGACTACCATCGCCATCCGCAGACTTTCCGTTGGTACCGATTGCTGCACAAGCAGTGCTACTCCACTCCCCGCCAATTGATTTTTGAAAAACTCCGCTTGGCGAATCATTTGAATCATCACATACTGCAAAGAAAACTTATCGATATCATTAATGAACAACAAGGAGTTGAACCAATCGTTCCAATACATCAGCGTCGTGAACAATCCAATGGTTGCCAGCACCGGAAGTGAAATGGGAAGCACAAGCTGGAAAAAAATTCGCCACTCCGACGCTCCATCCAGCTTGCCCGATTCAATCATCTCTTCCGGTATCGTTTGCTGGAAAAATGTACGAGCAATGAAGATATAAAACGCGTTCGAAAGGCCTGGAAGGATAAGCGCGACATAAGTGTCCTTCAGATCCAAATAGTTGACGTACAACAGATAGAAAGGGACAAGCCCACCGGAGAACAGCATCGTAATCAAAAGATAAATATTAAAGGTTTTTTTAAACGGAAAATCTTTGCGAAAGATAGGATACGCATATAACGCAATTAACAACACTGCCAGCAAAGTACCAATAAAGGTAACAGATAGGCTAACCCCATAGGCCTTCATGAGAGTAGACGAATTGGCAAAAAGATAGTGGTATGCAGATCCATCGAACTCGTCAGGCCAGAACTTGTAGCCCTTTAACGTTAGAAGCTTTTCATTTGAAAACGAGATGGCGACGACCAGCAGGATCGGCAAAATGCAAGCGAGACTGAATGCGATGAAAATCATATGAAGCAATATCGCAGCTAGCTTAGACACCTTTTGGTACGGTTTAACGTTCGTTGCTTTGTTCATTTTGATTCTCCATTCTAGAAAAGTGCCGTGTCGCGATTAAGCTTACGAGCCAGGCTATTTGCTCCGATAACAAGGAAAAATCCAACTACCGATTGGTAAAAATTCGCTGCGGAGGACATTCCCAAGTCATTGAGCTGAATCAGTCCTCTATAGACATACGTATCGATGACATCCGTCGTGGAGCGCAATGCGCCTGAGTCGAGCGTAACATGATAGAATAATCCGAAATCAGAGCGGAATAAGCCGCCCAAATTCAATATTGTCAGAATGACCATCACGGGAGTCAGGAGCGGAATTGTAATTCGGATGATCTGCTGCCACTTGCTGGCTCCATCCATGACAGCTGCTTCATACAGCTCCTCGCTGATGCCAGTTATTGCTGCCAAGTAAATGACGCTCCCTATGCCGACGGAATGCCACATTTTCGTTAACCACAGAATATAAGGCCAAGCCTCCGGGTGCATATAAGCATTAAATGAAGAGTGTCCGAACAAAGGCAAAACGTATTTGACCAGGAAACCGTATTCGGGGTGCAGAAAGGCGTACACGATATAGCTAACGACGACCATAGACAAAAAATTCGGCATGATCATCACGGTCTGATAGAGTCGCGATGCAAGCCTGGCACGTACCTCATTAACGGCAATGGCGATCGCAACGGAGAGAATAAGACCGGTCACAATAAAGACAACATTGTAGGCGACCGTATTAATCGTTACTCGCCACGCATCGGAAGTAGCGAAGAGAAAACGGAAATTGTCGAGCCCTGCCCACGGACTGCCCATAATTCCATCGATGTAGTTAATGTTCTTGAAAGCAATGAAAACGCCAAACATGGGAATATAACAATTAATGAAAAAAACGATGCTTGTCGGCAGCAGCATAAGCAGCAGCACGCGATACTTCACAATGTTCCGCAGCAAACGGACGTAGCTCCTCTGTCGCTGTGAATGTGCTTGCTTAGCAGAAAAATTTACAGTTGATGGAATGGACATAGCATTTAACCTCACTCTATTTCAATAGGATAGATTTATTATAATGAAGTTGGAAATTGGAATTCTCTATCCCAGGTGATCTCATTTATTAGAAAGTTACCTCTTAACCTGATTTCCAAATATCATCCTCGTTGTCTATTCTTCGTGTATCGTCTTACAATCAAAAGCGGAACAAAACATCACAAAAGCATCACCTTAATAAGGTGATGCTCCGATTGTTGAGAATCCAAATTGTCATGATGCCATGTTTATTATTTCACTCGTGTACATCTAAGAGATTAGTCGCTAGACAGGCTATCTAAAAATGAGTTGGGAAAAATGGTATAAATCGTTTTTCCAAACCGGCCAATCGTGGCCGCCGCTCTCCTCGTACCACATATGGGGTACATCGTTCCTCTCCAAATAGGCATGTGTCCGGTCGCTGACATGCTTAAGATTGTCCATAAGTCCGCATGACAACCAGAGCAAACTCAGCTTAGCCGCCGCATCTTCCGGATTCGGGACAAGCAGCTCGGGTTCCTTCGTGTTTGGCGCAGAGGAAAATCCTCCAATCCAAGCAAAATGATCTAGATTGCCTAATCCAATATTGAGCGATTGTCCTCCTCCCATCGATAAACCGGCTAGAGCACGGTTCTCTCTCCTCGTTAGAACCGTATAGTTCGATTCCACATAAGGGACGAGATCATTAAGCAAATCGAATTCGAAATCCTCGAACGCCTTTAATTTCTCCGCGTCGAACAAATTGCCCTCCGCCCGGTCGTTCTGCATGGCACGGCCGTTAGGTAGAACCACAATCATGCGCGCAAGCTTATTGTCTGCATACAGATTATCAAGAATCACTTGCGGACCCGCATGATTGTACCATTCCTCTTCGTCTCCGCCGATACCATGCAATAAATAAAGAACGTTATATTCCCCTTGACCATCCGGGTAACCTGGAGGGATGTAAATCATCGCTCTGCGCTTGCTTCCTATTGTCTTAGAGAAATATTCAACCGCTTCAATTTTGCCGTGGGAAATATCATCCCTGTACTGGTCATACCCGGTCGGAACGGCACGTCTTAGCAAATCATAGTGAATTGGACTCATCCTTTTTCCTTCCCCTTCCTGTTTACGCCTACTTAACTGCGAAAAGTATAAATGTTTCATAATGAACAAACAACCTGTCAATTGTTACTATCACTTGCACGTTAAAGATAGAGTTAGAAGGGTTTCAGAACCATAATTAGACAGGTTGTTGATAGTATCAAACGAATAGTAAACTCAATTTTGTAAGCGCATACATATTAATTTTACAAATAATTTACCTCTTTCATCTTCTCCTCTCCTGAAGTCTAAATGGTTATGAATCGTTATTCTTCACTTCTTAATCGGCTCTGGGTACCTCATCCGCCGTATGCTTCACCACACCCTTGTACTACCATGAATTCACATATGTAAAACAAAAAAAAGGAGATGAGTATTAATGTTTAAAAAGAAAGTCGGTTTGGCAATGAAGCTTCTGCTGCTTGTGGCGCTAGTGATGTCGCCAATGCTGCTGAGCGGCAAGAAGGCAGAAGCGTGGGTTGGCATGCCGATGTCCAAGCTCCATGTAAGCGGCAACCAATTGGTGAACAGCAGTGGACAGCCCGTGTTGCTAAGCGGGTGGCATCAGCCYTCGGGCGCTTACTGGACGTACCAGAACAGCAATTACTACCTGAATCAGAATGGCGGGAATCGACATGCGGCGATCTTAGCGTATTTGAAAGATATCACCGACACCTTTACAAGCACCTCTGCCAAATACGGCAACAACCATGGATGGTATATGAATCAGGTACGTCTATTCATTGACCGGGAAGACATGGGCGACGTAGCGGCGGGCACGTACAATTTTGCCGGCCTGCAAGCCGTTACTCAGAACGTCATCATTCCTTATATCAACTATGCCAAGACCAAGGGCCTGTATGTCACCCTCGGCCTAGATTTCACTTTAAGCAACAACCAAGCAACAACCCCTGCCAATCTCGCAAAGTTTAATCAGATTTGGGGTTACCTCGCTGATCAGCCAGGAATCAAGAGCGCTGACAATGTTATGTTCGAGCTCATTAACGAGCCCGTGCTGTCTGATGTCAATGGCGTCTGGGGCGGTCATCCTTCCCAGTCCAATTTCATTGCCTACTGGAACTCGCTCAGAAATTTTCAAAACTCCATGATCTCCACCATTCGCAGCAAAGGCGCAGATAACGTCATCTGGGCATCGGGACTTGGCTGGGATCAATACTATCAGCTATGCGCAGCCTATCCATTGACGGATTCACTGAACAATATAGGTTATTCCGTACATTGGTATCCGGGCTATGGCGCTTATGATGACTACACCCCTTTGCAACAGCAATGGGATACCAATATTAAGCCTTGCGCTGATAATTATCCAATTAATATTACGGAGACCACCTGGTTCAAGACCCAACCGGGAGACTCTTCCTACTGGGATCTGTTCAACGGCTCGAACGCGGGCTTCGGCAAAAATACCAAAGCGATCTTCACCGCAGCGGGCAATGTGAGCATCGCTGTCCATATGAATGGATTTTTGTTGAATCCCGGCACGAGAAGCTCATTTGCAGACCCAACAGGCGGATTGATGTATGATGGCAACACTGCACGGGACGGCATGGCCCGATTCATATTCGAATGGTACTATGAACGTGCGCAGTTCAATCCTTGGAATGGTATATGGAATGGAGTCACGAATGGCGCAACTTACAAGCTCGTCAACCGTACTTCGGGTAAAATACTCGAGGTTCCAGGCGGCCAGAATACTAACGCGTTGCAGCTTCAACAGCGGGCAGACAATAATACGACAGCTCAGCGCTGGATCGTCACGGATCAAGGCAGCTACAATAACTATTACAAATTGCGAAGCGTAAGCTCAACCGACAACAAAGTCATGGATGTTCGTAACGGGACAAAAAACAACGGGGAAGCGATTCAGCTTATGCAGGATCTCTCCAATACCGCGCAGCAGTTCCGATTGATCAAGCTCAGCAACGGTTACTGGAGCATCTTGAATGTGAATAGCAACAAAGCGGTAGAGGTCACCGGCTCCTCCACGGCTGATGGCGCGAATATTCAGCAAAACTTATACCGCGGCGATCTCAATCAGCAATGGCAGCTGGTACAGATTAACTAGCAGCAAGAGGAACAAAAAAGGCATCCTAAAGGGGGATAGACGGGACTGACCCCCGGTTATGAATCTCTAAGTCAAAGCAGACTTATCGTCGCCCATGTGCTCGCTTATAACCGATAAGTCATGGAAGAAAATTCGCGATCTGCTTGTTTATTCGAAAGTAAACGGTGGTTTCCCTAGATTAATGGTTAAGGATCTGAAGTATGTGGAGCGCACGCTTCTCCATGTCGTTCAGCTCTGGGGGAAGAACGCTCACCTGGAGACATTTGTTGAGGATAAAAAGATTGTGTTTCGCTGTGATGGGATGAAAACGAGTCGGAAGTTTGTTTGAGACAAGTGGATAGTGATTCATAACTCTGTTTTGAAAAGAAATCATATTTTAAGATGTTACAGAAAACCCGATCTCATTGGATCGGGTTTTCTGTATCACTCTTATATGCAATTTTGTCATATACCAATATTGATAACATACTACATTTTGATCAATTCAGTGCAGCGGTTATTCGTCATAGCCGCTTAGCGCTCGCTTGACGCCACGCAGCTGCTCAACGTAAACTCCCCCGTGTATCATTGCTTTAAAGGTATTACCATGTTCCATGTATCGGAAGCATCCATAAAACCGTCGCTGCCGTCCGAGACGGCAGCGAACAGATGAGTCGGCTTGCCGTTCTGGAAAAGTAGGAATGGCCGCTCCAGATTTCCCAGCGTCTGCACTGTTCCATCATCATAGCGTACCGTCCGGGAATAGCTTTGCGGCTGTCCATGCAAGGTCCATTTCAGCCCGTCTGGAGACCCCGCGTAGATGCCGCCGTATTTTTCACCACATAGACGCCCTTCCATATCTTTGGCGATCAAATGGTATCCTTTCGCTGTTTGCCAGATGAACGGGTCCTCGATATGGAACGACTCCGGGGGAAACACCGGCTCGCAGCTCAGCACCCGGTATGGTCCCTCATAGTGATCTGCATACGCGACGCCAATCGTCATGCCGCCATGCAGGTTGCCTTCGTAGCTTCGTGCCTTGTAGATCAGCAGCACGGAACCGTCCTCCCGGACACACGGAGCCGGATTGGATGTCAGAAAGCTATCGAATCGGCCGGGACGTGTTGGCAATATCGGTTCATCTGCTCTGTACCAAGGGCCGAATACGCTGTCTGCGATAGCCAGGCCTACCCGTTTGTTCGCCCGCGCCACGATGCATTGCGGATCGGTTAACCCGAAATTTTCGGGCGGCTCCGGATCGCCCAGCGGATGGGTCGAGCCCGTATAATAAAGTAAATATTTGTTGTTGTGCTTAACGATATGGGGGTTGTGCGTGCACCGTCCGTCCCAATATTGCGCTCCCCTCGCCGGGAGCGCCACCTCGCGGAATTGGTATGGTCCCTCGGGCGTATCCGAGTCCGCCCTGACAATCTCCGAAGCCGTCATCCAGCCAGGGTGCATCGGCAGAGTCTTCGGCCAGCGCGAGGCAAACATATGGAATTTGCCGTCCTCGCCCTGCACGACTGAACCACACCATATCCAATAACCTTCCATTCGGAAGCCGCCGCCACGCGGAGCCGGCAGCATTATGTTAGTATGCATGTAGTGTCACCTCGCCTTTTCCCACTGCTCTATAATTGCTGCGAACCATGGTCTCCCATCCTTTCGCATGAAGTGTATAACCGGCATTCTTCACACAGCTATGGATCGACATAGCATGCCGGCGGACCGACCGCCGGCATGCTTGCTCATCAATCAACCTAAGGCGTATTCAGCCCCACATCGCCGGCCGCTAGCGGGCGATTCAGCAGCGGCGCGCTAGAATATTCATCCGCCCCCACATCCGTTGTCGCCCGCATTTGGCCATCCATATCCGCCTGCACGAACGCGTGTGTCCCTACAGCGGCGTCAATCGCCGGGCTGCTCGCGGTCAGCTTCTGGATGCCGCTCACCGTAGTGAGCTGCGGATTGATATTTCGGATCTGCCCCGAGCTGCGCGATAGGTTGCTAATGGTGCTGCCAAACCCGATGTTGCTCTGGAACAGCGTATTCGTTGTCGCCGCCTCGTAATAAAGCGTGCCGGTGCTGTTGCGCACGATATTGTTCGCCACGACGGAATCCTGCGGAGCATACGCTTTGCCCGATCCAATGACGATGCCGGTTGTGCTGTTTACAATCGTATTGTTGACGATAAGCGCCCGGTAAACTTTCCACTGTTTGCGCAATTGTTCTACCGTCGGGCTTGGAGGTGATCCTCCAGTACCTCCGTCGAAATCGCCGTTTGGCAAGTAGATTGCTTCGCCTGTCAAATTCTCGAAGTAGTTGTTATAAATCTTATGGTCATTGCCGAACATCCGGATGCCTTCCTGATCCGACTCGACGCCGTCCCCGAGGAAGAAGTTGCCATATACGCTGTTGTTATGGCCGTGCCGCAGCGTTAGGCTGCCCTTGGACGTGAGGAATGTATTGAAGCGCACCGTATTGCTGCTGCTCTTGACCGAAACAATTTCCGGCTCGCCGTCGCAATTCTGAAATACATTATATTGTATCGTATTATAGCCGTGGGAGAGCGTTAGACCGGACAAGCCGAGACGGATCGTCTCTTTGCCGTTGGCTACCCATGGGCCTACATCATGGAAATAGTTGTATTCGATAATATCGTATTGCGAAATTTGCCCTGAGCCATCCTGTCCTTCGTAAGCGATCAGCGGTTCGGTGTCGCTCTTCATTCCGAAGTCGTTCCGGTCTATGCGGTTATGATGGCTGTTCGTGCCCCGCACTTGCAGCCACATCAGGCCGCCGCCTGAGCTTGGCAGCGCAAATGTATTACGGGTCAGTCGCACATGGTGCGAGCCTTCGAGCACCACTGCGCTATTGCTTGTGTTCGTAAACTTTAATCCGTCCATCACCACATGCGAGGAGTTCTCGACGCGGAAGCCCGACGCTCCCGAGATGATAGCTTGGCCGCGGTTTTTCGCCTTAATAACGATTGGCGCATTGGCCGTGYCGTTTTTGTTCTGAACAGCAAACGGGCTTGTACGCGAATACGTGCCGTTTGCCAGTACGATCGTTTTACCCGCTGTAGCATTTGCAAGCTCGGCAGTGAGCTGCGTGGAAGTGCTAACTTCGACGACCATCCCTTCGCTACCGCTGCCGCTTGAATCGCTGCCATAAATTTCGACCTCTGCGAAGCTGTTCCATGCGTTCACCGAGTTGCCGTGGCCAACAATACGAACGTAGCGTACAGGGGCCACATCGGCAAAATCAAATGTCTGCAAGCTGTTGCTCAGACTGCTGACCGCTCCCGAAAGTGCTGTGCTGAAGTTGTAGCCATCATAGGAAGTCTGGATATCAAAGCTGAAAGTTCGCTCCGCCCCGTTGGTGAAGGCGATCTTCACGTATTCCACCCGCTTGCTCGAACCAAGGCCGTATTGGACCCACTCCCCGTCGCCACTCGCTGCCCAGCGGGTACCGAGATCGCCATCGATTGTATTCGCGACGATATTGCCGTCATCTCCACTAGCCATAAGCTGCGGTACGGTAACCGCCAGCTTGCTTGCACCCGGCGAAGGGCCGCTCGCGGCGCCGTACAGTTCAACTTCGGTATAGCTGTTCCACAGGTTGGAGGAATTGCCATGCCCAACGACCCGCACATAGCGGGCAGGATCGACATCCGGAAAATCGAATGTTTGCAGGCCTTCCACAAGGCTGCTCACAACTCCGCTGCTGACGGTCGTGAAGGCGGAACCATCCGTAGACGTTAAAATATCAAAAGTAGAGGTGCGGCTTGCCCCATTCAAAAATGCAATTTTAATGGAAGACACTTTGCGGTTTACGCCCAAATCGTACTGAATCCATTGCCCGTCGCCATTCACTGACCAACGTGTGGCGAAATCGCCGTCCACCGTGTTGGCCGGAAAATTGCCGTCATGTCCACTCGCCGTCACGCCGGAGCTGCCAATTGTGAACTTCGCATCGGCCGCACTCGCCGCTCCTGGCATTAACGCAACTAGCATACAGAGTAAAATCAAACATGTCATACTTTTGGTTCCCATAATTCTTCTTCCTTTCCGTTATGAATTGATGGTTATTGAATCATTCCCTTCGTTCCGCCCGCACCTCCTCTCAAGAATACGGAAGCCGGGAGGTGCTTCCTGTCCTCCCGGCTTCGTGATTACGGCTCTTAATCCTGCTTAAAAAATGTGCTGGCTCCAGCCTTTGCTCTTCGCCAAAGCTTCAATATAATAGTAATCGCCGTAAATCAGCGATACGTTGATGTTGCTATTGACTGGCTTATGCCCGGTTGCACCGAGCAGAATGCCTTCATACTCCGGCTGGTCGAACGTACTGTAGTTGTTCGACAACGAGCGCAGAATGCGCATGGCCGCGCGCTGATATAAAGCGGCTTCCTCAGGAGGCACCTGCGACGCGATATCGATCAGTCCAGATGCCGCACAGCTTGCCGCCGAGGTGTCGCGCGGCTCGTCCGTCAAGTCGGCCGCCGCACGGAAATCCCAATGCGGCACATCGTCTTCTGCCAAGGCGCTGATGAAATAATGCGCCACCCGCTTCGCCGCATTCAAGTAACGCGCTTCACCCGTATAGCGGTATGAGCAGCTCATCCCGTAGAGCGCCCAAGCTTGGCCACGCGACCAGGACGATTGCGGCGCGAAGCCCTGTCCGCCGTCATAACGCTCTACTTCGCCCGTCTCCGGATCGAAGATTACGATATGATGCACCGAGCCATCGTCTCGGATAAACGAGCGAAGCACCATATCTGCATGAGCAACCGCAATATGCTTGAAGCGCGGATCATCGCTTTCTTCGCTCGCCCAGAACAGAAGCGGCAAATTCATCATCGAATCGATGATCGACCATCCCGTCTGGTTGCGAGGCCACGCTCTAATAAACTGCCCGACCGGGTTGTACCGGCCTGCCAAATAATTGGCGGCGAACAGCCCGCGCCGCCGTGCGTCCTGGTCGCCGGTCAGCTTGTAGCGGATAACCGATGTCGGCAGAAACTGAAAGCCAACATCGTGGTGGAAATGGTTGTCCCGCAAGTAACATTGCTCCATGCGTTCATCCCAAGGCTCTGCTTCCTCCCGATAACGCCGCTCTCCGGTCATATCGTACAGAATCCACAGAATGCCCGGCCAAAAGCCCGAAATCCACTGATCCACTTTGATCTGGTCATATTTGCCCGCTGCCGAAACATGCGGCGCTTCTGTCCAGCCCGCTTCGATCATATGATCAACTTTAATCTTCACTTTATCCCACCAATCCGACAGCTCGGATGGTTTCAGCTTCACATTTTCATTGCTCATTTCAAAATTCCACTCCTTATCCTAACCTTTGATGGCACCGATCAAGGCGCCTTTCACGAAATATTTTTGCAATAACGGGTATACCAGAAAAATCGGAAGGGTAGCTACCATAATCGTGGCGTATTTCAATGTCTCGCCGAGTATGATGATCTCATCCTGGGATGCTCCCTCCGCCATGGCGCTCGCCTCGCCGATAATCAATATTTCTCGCAGGATTAACTGCAACGGATACATCGACCGATCCTGAAGGAAGATCATGGCATTAAACCACGAGTTCCAGTGGCTTACTCCGTAATACAAGCCCACCACTGCAAGCACGGGCTTGCATAACGGCAGGAAGATGCGGAACAGAATGACAAAGTCGTTGGCGCCATCGATCTTGGCCGACTCTTCCAGCGCATCCGGCACCGCCTCGAACGAAGTCCGCATAATAATGAGGTTAAACGCGCTTATTGCGGTAGGCAGGATCAGCGCCCACAGTGAGTTCGTAATGCCCAGTCCTCTAACCAGCAAGTAGAACGGAATTAATCCACCGCTGAAAAACATCGTAAACACGATAAAGAGTGTAAGCTGCTTGCGATATTGCAGCGTTTTTCTGGACAAGGCGTATGCGGCGAAGGAAGTGAGCAGCAAATTGAGAGCCACGCCTACAATGACAATAAATAGCGTGTTGCGGTAGCCGAGCAGAATCATCGGGTTGCTGAATACAGCCCCGTATGTTTCAAGCGAGAAGCCCAGCGGCTTCCAAAGAATACCCTTATGCGCCATCATCAGCGCCGGTTCGCTGAACGAAGCAAATGCCACGTACAGAATGGGGTACATTGTTGCAATCATGAGCACGGACAAAAACAGCGTATTGCAAACCCTGAATATATGTTCACCCAAGCTTACTCGCATGCGAACCCTCCTCTACCACAAGCCCGTATTGTTCAACTTCCGGCTTATCCAGTTGGAGCCGATAACGAGCGCGAAGTTAATCACGGAGTTGAACAATCCGACTGCTGAGCTGAAACTGAATTGAAAATCTTGAAGCCCGACTCGGTACACATACGAGGAAATGACATCCGCTGTCACATAAGTGGTCGGGTTGTACAGCAGAATAACTTTCTCGAAGCCAACGCTCATAATTCGGCCAATGTCCAGGATGAGCAAAATAACGAAGACGGGCAACAGCCCCGGTAGAGTAACATTAAGCATCTGCTTCCAGCGTCCACCGCCATCGATCTTGCAAGCTTCATATTGCTCGGGATCGATCGCAGACAGCGCGGCCAAATAAATAATTGTACCCCAGCCTACATGCTGCCAGATATTCGAGGAAACGAAGATCGTCCGGAAAAAAGACGGCTCCAGCAGCATCGTGATCCGCTCGCCGCCGAAAAATGCGATAATATCGTTAATGACGCCGTCACTGCTCGTAAAATCCTTGATCATGCCGCAAATAATGACAAGCGAAATAAAATGCGGCAAATAAGTGATCGTCTGAACCGAACGCTTGAACAGCGCATTTTTCACCTCATTAAGCAGCAAGGCGAGAATAAGCGGAGCGGGAAAACCAAAAACGAGATCGTACAAGCTTATCATCAGAGTGTTTTTAAACACCCGCCAAAAATACATTCCGCCAAAAAAGTCTCTGAAATGCTCCAGCCCTGCCCACGCGCTGCCCCCAATTCCAAGCCTGGGATTAAAATCCTTGAACGCAATAATCGCACCGTACATCGGGAAATATTGAAAAATAATGAAATATGCCAAAACAGGAGTAAGCATGATGTACAAATACTTGTTCTTAACTATGTCTTTCGCGATATTAAGCGGCAGACGCCCGGCATGCGCGACTTTGCTGCGTCCCAGCTTCAACTGAGCCATCTATACTCCTCCTGTCCACATGCAGCATCATCGGCAGGGGATGGTTGCACCACCCCCTGTCCCCACGGCGGCCTGCAGCCTGCCGCAAGACGATACATGGAGTTATCTTTTGTTGTAGCGTTCCAAGGCACCTTGATAGATGTCGATTACATCGCGAATGCCCATATCTTCCAGCTGCTTCACGAAGCTGTCGAACTTGTCGAGCGGTTCGTTGCCCATTAAAAATTTGATAAACATTTCTTCCAAATACGTGTTGATTGCCGTCATCGTCTGCGCTACCTTCTTGCTCTCATCTACAGTAGGCGTAATGAACGCGGGCAAAATATGTTTCTCCGCGTCGGTCTCCGACCAAACCTTGACCGCCTCGTCCTGTTGCGGAAACGTGTTGGTCGTTTTTTGCTCATGCATCGGGAACGGGCCATTCGGAACCGTATATTGCGCCAGCATCTGCTGCGAAGTGTACTTTTCGTTTTTCACGATCATATCGGTAAATTTCGGGACGCCGTTGTCCATCGTGTAGCTTTCGCCTTCAACGCCGAAGTTGTACATTAAGGTTCCTTGCTCGCTAAATGCGAAATCCAGCCATTTTACGATCGTTTCCAGGTCTTTCGCTGATGTCGTCACGGCCGCGCTTGCTTTCGGGTTATATTTGAAATCGCGCTGTCCGGTGAATGGTTTTTCGCCTGCTTTCAATACCGGATAAGGAGCCGCTGCGAGATTAAAATCCGGATTTTGTGCTTTGCCGGACTCCAGCCATTTGCCCATGCCGCCGCCCAGCAGGTAAACCGTTGCGCCGGACTCGCCGTTCAGAAACCGCTTATCCAGCGTGTTGCGCTCGACGATTGGGAAGTCTTTATCAATCAGCCCTTCGGAATACCACTGGCGGAACAACGTCAAAACATCCTTGTATTGCGGATCTAACGGACCGTATTTCACTTTGCCCTGATCGTCAATATAGAAGCCGTGCGACGTTTTGTATGCGCCGAAAAACGCATCCTGTAAATTCATTTTGTTCGCGTATAGTGCCGTCAGCGGTGCTGCGGCGCCTTTTTTCTCTTTGAACGCCGTCAGGACCTTATGCCAATCATCTATCGTGACAGGCAATTGCAGCCCCAGCTCATCCAGCCAGTCTTTGCGCAGCATTGGTCCGCGGAAGACTACGCCTTCCGAGTTGCGCACCATCGGGAAGGCGTAATATTGGCCGCTGTCGGTTTTCACCATTTTATCCAGATCCGGATCAGCTTCCAGCATCTTCTTTAGATTAGGCGCATATTTATCGATCAAATCGTTGAGCGGTACGATAACCCCGTCTGCAATTGCCTTTTCTGGTCCACCTGGATAGATGCTCCAGTCGTACTCCAGCACATCCGGCAGCTTGCTGGAAGCGAGCAACAAATTAAACTGCTCTTCCGCTTGACCGTCGGTCGGGTGGATGTAGGTTACTTTCACGCCGGTAGCTTCTGCAATCGCCTTCCCGATTGGCGCTTCCGCCAGATTCGTTGTAAAAGTAATCAGGTTTCCGTTGATTGGAGCCCAGTACGAGAACGTATCTTTGGTATCCAGCGGATAAACCGGCTTATTCGCTCCCTCGCTGCCTTTGCTTTCGTCATTTCCGCCCGTATTGCTGACGGCGCTTTGAGCTCGCTCTGTCTTGTCCTTGTTGCCGGAGCCCCCATTACTCGTGCATGCGGTTAACAACAATGAAAGTACCATTGTGATCCCCAGTGTAAGCTGCAGCCCTTTGTGCATCTTGCCGTTACGATTTTTCGCCATTGTGCCCCTCCGTTCTTTTCGTATCGAATATGTTGGTGTGAATACGCTTTCATCGTAACGCTAATCCAGTGCTACAAACCATTGTCAAAACCTCAAATATACTGCAATTTCTCAAAAATGAAGGTAGCAAAACCGCAAGTTACCCGCTTTTTCTTGAAAAAAAGCCCGAGAGCTACTTAACTTCCCTGTAGCGCCCGGGCGTAATGCCTTCGAATTTTTTGAATATCCGGTGAAAGGTATTCACATCGTTGTAACCGACCATCAGCGATATTTCACTGACATTATATTTCTCACTGGTAAGCAGCAATTTGGCCTGCGCCAGCCGCGTCTTGTTAATATAGTCGAGCAAAGATTCGCCCGCAAGATCCTTAAACAGTTTGGAAACATACGACGGCGTCATGGAGAAGGCTTCCCCAATCATCGAAATGTTCAGGTTCTCGTCTTGGTAATACTCATTAACATATTTCATAACCTTATCGATTAGCGGATTGCTGCAGTATTCGCGGTTATTATTAACGTAGCCGCACAAAAGCTCCAGCATATCGTATAGCTGGCTGCGCATCTCCCCAACCGTCTGGCATTGCATCAGGCGTTCGATGGCGCGCACTCCGTCAGGCATATCCGGCTTGCCCGCGATACGGATTTCTCCGATTACTTTTTGCAGCGTAGCCATCAGATCGAACATGAGACATTTCGCTGTATGGAAAGGATACGGCTCTGTCGTAACATTTTTCTGAACAATCTCCCCGACAAACGTTTTCGCCTTGTCGAGCTGGCCTTCGCGAACCATAACGATCAATTGCTGCTCGGCCTTGAGAGGATAAAAATAACCACCCGGAGCAGCCCCCTGGTTGTCGCTGCCGCTCAGGTCCGCATAATGAATAATGCCCCCGCTGCCTGCAATGATACGGTATTCCATCGCCTCGACCGCTTCCTGAAACGCCTGGAAGATGCCATATTCGCCCTCCTGCTGCGCACTGATGGCAGCGGTCAACTGGACATCGGCATGACTTGCGATGAACGACATCGTTTCTTCCGCGATGTGCTCCAGCTCCCCCCGCTGCTCCTCCGGCGATGATAGCTGATGGTTGACGATGCAGGCGAGCAGCTCCTGGTCCAGCTCTACCGCATAGGCGTTGACGGACTTACGCGCAACCTCCTCGACCACATTGGCGATCAAGAAGTGCAGCAACCGCTTGTTATGTACCTGATCCTCATCCTTCCGATGGAACTTGCCGAAATGCTCAATGCGCAGCAAGATAACAGAAAACCCGCCCAGCGGGAAGCGCAGGTCATAGGCTGAGAACGACTCGTGCAGCGGGATATGACTGTCGAGCTGCCCTTTCAGCAACCGCTGCAGGAAATGCGATCTGAGTGTATTGTTATGCTGATTCAGCTTGTTATGAAGCTCCTCCTTCTCATGGAAGGTGCTGCTCAGCGCCTGCTCCAGAAAGGAGTATTCATTAGAGCCGCGATCGAATGTCACACCAGCCTTGAACGACAAGCTCTGAATGAGCGCATGAATCGGCAGGTAGTTCCGCTTGAGCAGCCAATACGTCACGCCTCCGCCAATAATGAGGCAAAGCAAGATGCTTGCGATCGTCAATTGCTCTACTACGTTCATCTTCTGGTGGTATACGCCCGCCGGAAGCGTCATCACATATTTCCATCCCGTAATGGAGGAGGTTGTATAGGATGCAACAAGCTTGCTGCCGGAAGTCTCGATCTCCAGTTGCCCCGATTCTTCCGGCATATCGCTGTAGTGTAGAGCAGGTTCCGCCAGCGGCTCGCCCGTAGACGCAATGAATCGGTTGTCTTCATCTAGAATAAAGATTGTGCCTTCCTCAGGCACCGACGCTTGCTCCAGCAGCTTGCTCCGGTCAATCATGAATAGCAAGACAGCTCCCGGCTGATTCATGATCGTTGATGTCGCATTTTGGGCATACATGACCGTAGGCCTCCACTCATTCTCTTCAGACACAACAACCGAGTGGTAGCCTTTAATGTACCATTGGTCAAAATATTTTTGAAACGACTGGAACGGCATTTGCTCTTCAAGGCGGATATGGTCGTATAACGCTTCGATGTTCATACGGTTGTTGCGGGCGATGACCGTATCGCTATTTTTGTAGTAAATATAAATGCCTTCAAGAAAATCGTTAGCGATTTCATATACGCGCAAATCATTGGCGATTTGGTATATTTCGTAGTGATCTGAATCAGACAAAATGGGATCGGCAGAAATAAATGATGCGATTCGCCTGTTGAGGCTTACCTCGAGGCTTAGGCTCTCGATTCCTTTGAACTGGCTATCTATGGCTTGCTCCATCTGAACAAGAATGGATTGGTTGGCGCGGTTGATTTCGGCCTTTACAACGTTCAGCGTCGCGCCGTATATAACGCCGCTGATCAGAATGGGCACGAGCAGCACCGAGATGTATGAAAGCATCCAGGTCAGAAATACGCTGCGGTTTTTGTGCCGGAGCTGCTTCAGATAGATCGTCCACCGGTTTCGAGTTTGGGCCATAGGTTCTCCTCCATATTAGCTTTAGTCGGAGTCGGGACCGACGTCAATTCTTGTTAGAATGGCCGGACAACGAATATCCTCGACATCCGCTTTCTGATTGTGTATACATACCGCCGGAGACGGCCGGTATTCATATATGGCCTGTTGCTCCTTGCCGCATACACGGTTGTAAGCGATTACACAATTCTCAGGCGCATAAGGAATCCGCTTTCCGAGCGTAACGCCATGACGACAATTCACAATCGTATTATTCACGACATGCGCGCGATAGACGCGCCAATGTTTCCTTAGTTCCTGCTGCGTCGGCGCCTCCGGATAGCCATCTGGACCCCCATCGTAGTTACCGCCGTCAATGAGCAGCGCATCCAACGTTAAGTTTTCCATATAATTATCAAAAATGTGATGGTCGTTGCCGTAAATGCGAAACCCGCCCATCTCTTCCTTCATGCCATCACCGATAAACACATTGTTATGAAAACGGTTTCCATGTCCGTGCCGCGCTGTCACTTGGCCGGCGGAGTTTTGGAATGTGTTGTACCGAATTGTATTATAGCAGCTTTTTACCGAAATAATCTCGGGCTCTCCGTCGCAATTTTCAAACAGATTGTGTTGAATAGTAATATAACCGTTCGAGAGAGAGATTCCGGACAAGCCAAGCCGGATCGCTTCTAGCCCGTTGACGACTCGTKGACCTATATGATGAAAATAATTATATTCGATAACATCATGCTGCGAAATTTGTTCCCCATCGCCATCAAAGATGACGAGCGGTCCAAGGTCGGCCTTTGGCCCGAACTCGTTGCGTTCGATCCGGTTCCAGCCGCTGCCGCT
Organism: Paenibacillus sp. TAF43_2; assembly: GCF_052113545.1. Lineage (NCBI taxonomy): Bacteria > Bacillati > Bacillota > Bacilli > Caryophanales > Paenibacillaceae > Paenibacillus > Paenibacillus sp. TAF43_2. Next base: position 9,546 of record NZ_JBFRDK010000053.1, on the reverse strand, counting down.
TCCCACCACAGACAGCAGGCTATACTCCGCCCCAACCTGTCGCGGCTCAAATCTATTCCGCGCAATCCTCACATGCCGCGAACCGTCCAGAATGATAGATTCGCGCTTCTCGACCTGGAATAGCAGCCCCCATACCTCTACATAAGCAGAGTTCAAGATGCGTATACTTGATTCGCCAGCTATCGTCGCTTTTCCTTTATTAACGGCACGGATGCTTAATATGGCGGTGTCCGATCCCACTTTGCCTTCAATGATATAGTCTTCATTCCGCTCATAAACGCCGTCTGCGAGCAAGATCGTGGAACCAGGTTCTGCCCGGCCCATGGCTGCCGCCAACTCGTCGCTGCTCGACACCCAATAAATAGTAGTCATCTTCCCACCTGCTTCCTATAAAATAGGCTGATATGATCCTCAGCGTCTGCAGGATCATATCAGCAACTTCACAACTTCTATTATGAAAGATACGTTTCCCATGCCATAGTGTAAAAAAATGAAACAATCATAAAAAAGTAAACTGAGGCTCAAAAATAGCTAAAATAATCGCCTTGCAACCTGTAAATCGCAACCTGCCGGTGGACAAAACATAAGAAAGGACGTATCCCGATATCAAATCGTAGATACGCCCCCTTTGCAGTTGCCTGTTTACCAGCCCGCTTAACCGAAAAAAAAGTATGCAACCCTCATCTCTTCTTCCTTCAACAGCAACTTTTGTGCTGCTTCAAGCAGAGGCGTGCGGTCATAGACAAGACTTTTCATTGCAATTTTGCCATCGGTAATCGTGAAGTAGTGCGCTTCTTTCGACGGATCGTCGCGACGGCGGTAGGACACGCTTCCCGGATTCAGCCACAAACTGGAATCGCTCAAATAATGAATGCATCTGCGATGCGTATGTCCGAATATCATGCGGCGATCTCCTGTGGCCTCTGTTGTCTCGTAGCGTTCCGCCCAGAAGGCGTCGTACTTGGGCAAGCTGTCAATCGTCAAATAGTTGTCGTACAGATGCTGCATCGTGTAGCGATAGCCGTCCATTTCGAATGTGCGACAGACTGGTATGCTTTCTAGGAAGGAAATTTCGGCTTCACCGAGCAGCCTTGCATTGCAATGTGCCCACTTGATCCCATCCTCCCCAACATCCTGACCTCTATTGCCGTTTCGGTATAGGTCGATAATAATGTCGTCGTGGTTGCCGCGAACGCAAATCGCATCGTTCTTATGCACCCATTCGATAACTTCCCGCGGGAAAGGCCCATAGTCTACGAGATCTCCCGCGCAATAAATCAGGTCACAGCCTTGTTCTGCCTTGCGGATCGATTCCAATGCATAGACGTTGCTGTGAATATCCGAAATAATCAATGCTTTCATAATCAGTTCAACTCCCAAAAATTCAAAATTTCCAGCAGTACCGTCACCACTTCCGCCCGCGCACTGTATCGCCTGGCATGAAACGGTTCCGCTCCCGCATTCGGATCTAAGTGTTCTCCCATTTGTCGAGCGTACTCTCCTTCCTTTATATATAAAGATGCAACTTTGATAAATCGTCAAAAGCTAAAACAGCCCTCATATATTTCGACTTCCTATCTGCAATTTCTGGAATGGACATCAAATTTTAAAAAAGTTGCTTGCCTTGCATTATTTAATCCACGAGCATGAAGGTATGAAGCTCGATATGAACAGCTATCACTCATAATATAAAAAACCTGTCTTTACAGCCTCGTTTGATACAACTTTGACCATTCCTATAGTAAATGACCACACAAAAGCCCCTAAGAAGCCGCTATCCTGTTCTGCTCTGGACGGATAACGTTCATTAGGGGCTATTACACAAAATGTATTAGTAAGGTCTTATTCTTTTTTATTCCAACAGGCTTATTTAATCAAGTCTGCGGCAGCGAGCATTCTACTCATAATGACTGCCGTCTCCGCCCGAGTAATTGAACGCTCAGGGTTAGCAAGTTCTGCACTGCCTTCAATAATTCCCAGCTTTATAGACAAAGCGGCAGCTGCTTTCGCCCACTCAGCAACGCTAGAAGAATCTTTAAAGCCTAGCAATTGCGCATCTATGTCCTCTTTCGACAAATCCAGCTCTAGTCCCGCTAGCTTCAGTGCCCGTTGTACGATGACCATCGCTTCCTGACGGGTAATTGATTGGTTCGGTCCGAACTCCGATCCGCTGTAACCTTGAATCAAGCCATACTGTTGAGCAATTGCAACTGACGTATAGTACCAACCATTAGCGAGCACATCGGTGAAAGCTGCTGATTGATTCGCTTCCCTAAGCCCTAGCGCCCGAACGATGATAGCTGTAAATTCTGCTCGAGTAATCGCGGTATTCGGTTCGAAATGCGTATCATCAACACCGCCAACGATAAGTCTGGCTCCCATCTCCTCAACAATGTCTTTCGACCAATGGCCTGCGACATCTATAAACGACTTATCGTTATAAATGACGGAGTAGATGCTGTTTCTTAAGCTGTTGATCACAGCGTAATAATGACCATTTTGTTCTACTATCTTCGTCGGCACATGTGCGAGGGTTCCATCTGATTTCACCACAACACCAGTCGTGATTTTGTCCAATAGAATGCCTGCTGGAATGGCAATCCTTCTCTCGACGTATCCATTGAACTGCTTGATTTCTACCGTCTTGCCGTTATAGCTGGCCGTCAATTGAAAATCTATCGCCGGAGAAACAAAAACAATATTGCCATCTTTTTTCTTCTGGAAAGCTGCTTCAGGAGAATCAGGCGATAGGCTCGTAATTGTAACGTTAATCGTGAAATCCTTCAGCTTCAGCTCCGATACTTCGCCAAATTTCGAGGATAATCCATCGAGCTCCCTCCCCGGAATGCTATACGAAGCTGTTGCTGTCTCCAGCTGTACGGTAATACCTTGTAAGTTCAGGTTTGCAGCGATCGATCCGCTTAGCTTAAGCGAAACCTGATCTATCTCTTCTAGGAAGGGAATCGTAATGGTCGATAGGTTAGGAATCGTTTTGAGTATCGCCAGCAGTTTATTGTCATCCAGCGTAATCGTCGTTTGTGTACGATTATTACTCGCAGTTGTCGTACTTGCTGTAGCAAACTGCTCATATGCAATCCCGTTGATGATTATTGTAACGTTCTTCGTACTCGGTTGAACAGGTGTCGATCCAGAGCCGGAGCTCGAGCCTGAACCCGTGCTTCCTGTCACCGTAAACGTTATATGAGCACTGGATTCAGCATCAACCTCTCCATCGCTGCCATTCCACTCCAGAGTGGTTGTCCCTTTCCATCCGCTTCTTGGTGTATAGGTCAGCTTCGAAATATCTGTCATGTCAACCGACTGGCCTGCAATAACAGCAGTGCCATCGAGCTTGAGCGTTCCCGAGTCCGGAAGGGTAATGAATATAATACTCTGCAATGCACTTCCATCTTCATTACTGTACTGGAAGTCAGCTCCAGACAACGTTACAATATCCGCATTATCAACTGAGAGCGTTACATCGGACAGCTTAGGCAATGACTTATAATCAATCGTATCGGACAAGCTCATACTGGTATTATCTAGAGCATCTTTTAGCTGCATGTACACGGACTTCGTTCCTTTGCCATCCTTTAGCATCCAGTCCTTGCTGTAGGAAGACGATTGAGCGGCTTCCCATTCACTCCAGTTGGTCTGGTCATTGGAGAATCTCGCTTGAACGCCACCGATTCCGCCTGCATCTTCTGTCTTAACCGTCAATACGATCTGCTTATGTCTGGATAGATCATCTCCATTCTGAATAACAATTGTACCTGTTGGTGCGGTTGTATCCAGCTTAATGCTTGCTTCATACGTTGTGCTGATCAAGCCCTGCTCATCACGAAGCTGCATATATACCGTCTTGTCGCCATCCGGTGCAGAAAGTGTCCATGCCTTTGCAGCTGCGAAAGGCTCCCAGGCTCCCCAGGTCACACTGTCGTTAGAGAAACGCATATCCAGTGCATCACCATCAGGATCAGACGCAGTCAGCTGCAAGGTAATATTCCTCGAGCCAATGATTTCAGCTTCGCTCTGAATATGAAGCTCTCCAACAGGGGCCTCATTCACATCATTGATTGAAATGATGAATTCCTTCTCCAAAGTGTGGCCTGCTGAATCCTTCACCGAAGCACGAATACTGTAGCTCGATTGAGTCTTGTAATTCAAGCCCGTATTAAGCTTAAGCTCCGCTTCATCGAGCATAAAGCTAGCGTTATCCGTATCTCCCGCCCCACTGACAAGTTCGTACGTCAGCGTCTCGTCTTTATCCTTATCTAAGGCGCTGAAGAACCCTATCGTGGTGCCAATAGGCTCATTCTCGTCTATCGTTGTTGAAGACAGAATCAGATCTGTTGGCGCTTCATTGACATCTGTTACCGTTATCGTAAAAGTCTTCTCGTAGCTAAGCGCAGGTGTTCCATTATCTGTCACTCTCACTCGAATCTCATAGCTGTTTTTAGCTTCATAATCAAAAACAGCATAGGTCAGCAGCTGATCGTTCACTATTTGAAAGCTGCTGTTATCCGTGCTGCCAGCTCCGCTTACTAGAGTATAGGTGAAGCTCTCACCTGCATCAGGATCTTTTGCACTTAAAACACCTACAGTTGTTCCGGCCGCAGCATTCTCGGATATGCTCGAACCCGAAAGAGTTATATCTATTGGAGCTTCATTCTCGTCCCCAACTACAATAGTAAAGCTTTTCTCAAATGCAAGTCCTGCTGAATCCGTTACTCTTATGCGAATGCTGTAGGAAGACTGCTCTTCATAATTAAAGCTCGCAGACGCTAACAGCGTATTGCCTGAAATCTCGAAGCTGCTATTATCCGAATCACCCGAACCACTAACTAGACTATAAGTAAAGCTTTCTCCCTTATTACTATCCGTAGCACTAAGTGTCCCCACCGCTAAGCCTACAGCATTATTCTCAACAATCTGAGCGCTAGAAAGCGTTATATTGGTAGGAGCCGTTAGCTCCAATACGCTGTTCATAACCAAAATTTTATTGGTATTAGCAGTAGCAATATCCGCTTTGTTATCACCGTTGAAATTACCCGAAGTCAATCTAGCAGTAAATGACCCATATGGGTAGCTCCATACCGATTTAAAGGTTCCATCTCTATTGCCGAATAAAATCGCAAGATTACCATCTTGCACACCACCAGCGATATCAAGCAATTCGTCTCCATCGAAATCTCCTAATGTAAGATTCAGAGGGTAATAGCCTAAATAATAGGATGAGTACGATCCGAATGTCCCATCTCCTTGGCCAAGAAACACATTTACGCTATGGTCACCATTGGCAGCTAGAGCAACGTCCATCTTGCCATCCGAGTTGAAATCAGCAGCATGTAGAGCCAGAGGAGATATGCCGGTCCCGTAATTTGAGATCGAGTTAAACGCAATTCCGCTTTCTGTCCCGCTATTGAGCAGAATACTTATCGTATTCGAACCACTATTAGCAGCTGCAAGGTCCACCCTGCCATCACCATTAAAATCAGCYGCCACTATACTTCTTGGGTATATCCCTACCGATAGCGATGTTTGCGCTACAAAAGTCCCATCCCCAACACCTTGCAGAATCGACAATGTATTGGAAGCATGGTTGGCAGTAACGATATCTACCTTGCCATCACCATTCAAATCCGTTGCAAGTACGTCCTCCGGCCAGTTGCCGACCGCAATGGAGTCGAATAGCTGGAAATTGCCGTCTCCAGATCCCAGCAAAATACTTATCATATTATCATTAGCACTGGTAACTACGATATCCATATTCCTATCGCCATTGAAGTCGGCTACTGCAATCCCCCGAGGATTCCCCCTGACACTCACATCCTTCTGGCCTTGGAAAGTACCATCACCATTGCCTAAGAGTACTGAAACTTTATTGCTTCCTAGATCCAGGACAAGTAAATCTTCTTTACCGTCTCCGTTGACATCCGAGTTCTCTACTTTGTAGATATTGCTGCCATTATAATATTGAACCTTATCTTGGAACACCGGCGCTGCTGCATAACCTTGCACGGGTACGACCAGCAATGACAAACACAGCACAAGCGGCAGCAGTTTGTATGGCAGAGTCCCTTTTGTTAAAAATCTCATTATTTCACTCCTCTTTTCGACAATTACTGCTATAATAATACATCCAATTACATCCATTTGTAATCCATTTTTAAAGTTTTACAGATAACTCAGCTTTCGCAGATTGAAATCGGCAGGCAAAGCTCCCCGAATGCGAAGCGCATAGATTTGAATGGTTTCCCGCGCTTCGATAGATTCAATCGTATTCAATAAGGTTTACGGCAATTGAAACCAATTTAAAATCCGTGTTACTCTTAAGATAATTCCATTCATATAATGAAAGGGTGCCGTCATGTTCTTTTACAAATTACAGCCAGCATTTAAATTAATCGCTTTAGGACTTACTATCTTCGGATGCTACACTATCATTAAATTGTTTTTCTAATAGTTAATACTCAATCCTGACTTAGATTCACTTCTATCAATCGTGCAGATCATGCTATAATTCCCAAAAGGGGGGATATCAGTCAGAACTGCATCATTTGCCCCCCTAACCAGCGGCCAACTCATTTATTCAAAGGATTTCGGTCTAATCCATTCGGTAGCTGGAGAGGATGGCCTCGCACTAGCCAACCTGTTTTATCGCTTATCATATATCCTCGCGCCATCCAACAACGAACCATGAGTCTCCCAGCTCCTACTAACTCATCATCACAAGCATCATCAGAAAGCCGTTATTCCTCGCGGCTATAAGGTGTTCAACGAACTTTACCCATTCCTTCTTTATTATTCATTATGTTTCATAGTCTCGTCGGACTGCGCAGTTATTGGTATGTATTCGTCATAAACAAATCACCCTGCCCATATAATCACATGAAGTTAAATTAGAGGAGTGATGAAAAATGGAATTACAACCCATTTATAGCTACGATCCATTTGTCTATGAGACATTACAGACCATAGTAGGTAAGTTTGTAGTAATTGAAACTACCCAAGGGTCCATAGAGGGTACCATTAAAGCCGTAAAACCAGATCACGTCGTTTTAAAAGGACGCAATAAGGATTTTTTTATTAGGATTGCTCAGATCGTTTGGATCATGCCCGATTAATTAAAAAGGGGATTTACTCCCTCTYCCTCAATCCCTCAAATTAGATTTATTTGTTCAACCTCCGCCTCTTGCACATAAACCTTTTCCACCCAGCTCAGCGGGACTGTCTTCCGATTAACCCATTCACCGTCACGATCGCGCTCCATAAGAATCTGGTCGGCGCGCCGCGGATTAACATTGTGCTGCTGCCATTTGGCTTCTGCTACCGCCGTCCATTTCCAATGCGTGGTAGTTATTCTAAACAAGCTGGGCGCCTCCTAAAATACTAAGGTTTTTCCTTCGAACTGCAGCTTTGGCTGGACCGTCGCAATCCGGCGCTCTGCAATCTCGACATACTGCTCGCCTAGCTCTATAATTGTGCATTCCCTGTTGTTTTCCAGCGCGACCTTCAATGTGGTTCCCGATCCCCCAAACGGATCAAGTACATGTCCATCAACTGGTGCGCCTGTTAGCTTCTCGGGCAATGCTGCAAAATGAGCATCTGGAAATGGCTGTGCCGCTACCGTCCATACGCTAATTGCTCTGAAATCAAGCGATTTATGTTAACAGCTGTAAACTAAGCTTACGAAGCACAAAGGCTCTGCCTCAGGTATTTACTCCCCGGCAGAGCCTTCAGTTTTTTGTTAGATTCCTATAGCTTCATATCATCCCATAATGATCGTCTTCACGATACTGGATGATGTTCATTGTTCTTCTCCTTTCTTGCTTTTTTAACATCTTCTACCCTACTCGCGCGATTGCCAGTTCCATAGCTGTACTTCACCAACCCTTATATCTCTTACCCACGGCTCCTCACGCAGCATTAGCAGCTCTTTGACCGGGCCGGTAATAACAGCTCCATACAGCCTTACACCATTCTTTTCCACATAATCGATTGTGTGATCTAACTGTAGAAAAGGAGCTACTTTGGTTGAAATACCTTTATTTTTCTGTAGCATGTATAAGGTTTTCTTGAAGTAGCCATTCCTCTTTTCCCCGTCTCCATAGGATTCGAGCGATGGATAAGATCCTCCACTGGACACCACTTTTCCGAACCACCCTGTCTTTTCTTCCGAGTAGAAGTCCACCGTCAAATCATCAGATTGCCAGATCGGATAGTAAGGAAAACCCACTGGATTTGTAACGGCTCCACCGCTATCCACTTGCTTCGGATCAAGACCGGTATCCACCGCGAACCAGACTGGCTCCATGTTCCTATGCTCGAATTGCTTTAATAGCTCATCTGTCGAGAATAACCGATCCAATGATAGATAAGCTTCTGCCACAGTTCCCTCTGGGAGCTTCTCGAGCTTTACCCACTCATTATGGTTAAAGCGCTCATCTTCCCGGCGGTTAGTCTCCTGCTGTTCGCTTTGATTTGCTGGTTTATAATCGGGATGATAGAAAATACTATTGCCCCCTATAATGTTTCCCTGCCAAGTAATCTGCGGAGCCGAGGCTAGATTCAACAGAAACCGCATCGAAAAATCTGCTACAGCAATCTCTTCGTCACCAACTCTCTTATTCAGCTTACCTGTAAAGTCCATTGTAAAAAAAGCATTGCCTGTTCCATTCATATTGACCTTCAGATTGGGGTGGGAAACAGCGACTGCTGACTCCACAACATCCCGGTAAGCCTTCATCCGGTCCGGCGTTCCGCTCCCGTAAAATACACCAGTAATAATCATACTAATCACAGTCAGCACTAGTAGGACGGATAGTACCGTAAAGACATTCATCACCCGAGCCTTCCATTTGCCACGTCGGATAATAACTGCTTCTTTCAATGAAGGTATGCGATTATGCGTCGTCTGTCCATCCTCCCCCTCACGGGAAAGCTCCTGGTCTGACTGTGTGACAACTTCCTCCAAATAAGCTTGATAAACCTCCATCTTCTCCATTTCACGCTCTACTTCCTCACGCTCTTCATCAGAGAGCTTGCCTTCAGCATAATCCTGTAACTTCCGTTTGAAATCCTCACTCATTCTGATCACTCCCCCTTTCTACCCTGTCCCCGTACCGCTTGCCGTGCTCGAAACAGCAAAATCTTCACATGTGATAATCGGATATCCATAATGTCTGCAGCCTCCTGATACGTGAGCTGGTTAAAATCAATGAGCAGCATCGCCTGCTGCTGATTTTCCGGCAATCCGGATAAAGACCGCCCGATTTCGTGCCAACGCTCCTGACGCAACAGCTCATCCTCCGGGGTATGATGATCTGCAAGGCGCTGAAAATAATCAGGGGTCTGCAGTGTTGTGCGGCTCTCCTTGCGCTTGTAATCCACATAAGCATTATAGGCAACCCGGAATAACCATGGCTTGATCTTCTCGTCTTGACAATTTTCCAAATAAAGATATGCCCGGTAAAAGGTCTCCTGCATCAAATCTTCTGCCGTATGATGGTCGTAGCAGAGGGAGCGCAAGTAGCGATAGACATC
>NZ_JBFRDK010000052.1:0-35741 GCF_052113545.1 Paenibacillus sp. TAF43_2 | reverse complement strand
GCATACTAATTATTGAAGATGAGAAAGCCATTGCCGAGCTGGAACGAGATTATTTGGAAAGTTACGGTTTTAACGTTCAAATTGAAGGGAGAGGTGATATAGGACTTGAGAAAGCGCTCGAAGGAAAGTTTGATCTTATCATTTTAGATGTAATGCTTCCTAAAATCGACGGCTTTGAAATTTGTCGACAAATTAGACAAACGATCAATATTCCAGTGCTGATGGTAACCGCGAAAAAAGAGGATATTGATAAAATACGAGGATTAGGACTTGGCGCTGACGATTATATGACCAAGCCCTTCAGTCCAAGTGAGCTGGTAGCACGCGTGAAAGCTCATTTGGCTCGTTACGAGCGTTTGACAGCTGACAAAGGGGAGCGAGGCGAGCATATTCGCATACGCGGATTGTTTATCGATAAGCCTTCACGAAGAGTCATGATTCATGAGCAGGAAGCGATGCTTACTTCAAAGGAATATGAGCTTCTGCTGCTTTTAGCTTCACACCCTAATCGCGTGTTTGAGAAAGAAGAGTTGTTTGAACGTATTTGGGGGCTTGATTCAAATGGAGACGCAGCTACGGTTACGGTTCATATTCGGAGGCTGCGTGAGAAAATTGAGCATGACCCATCCAAACCTCAATATATAGAAACAATTTGGGGAGTGGGCTACCGTTTTAAAGTATAGATAGAAGATGAGGAGTGGGAGAGATTGAAGAGCATCATCCGATTTTCGCTTAATAACAAATTTGCTTTGTGGATTTTGACGCTGCTTGTGTTATTTGCTGGACTTTATTCAGGAATGAATATGAAAATGGAAACATTGCCCGATATTACGGTTCCAATCGTAAGCGTCACAACTGTATTGCCGGGTGCTGCACCTGAAGAGGTAATGGAGAAAATTACGAAGCCGATTGAGCAGCGGACTCGCAATCTTAAAGGTGTTAAAGTCATTAGCTCAACATCCTATGAGAATGCTTCATCTGTCGTTATTGAGTACTCCTATGAGACAGATATGGAAAAGGCGGAAGCGGAAGTTAAAAATATCCTCTCCGAGATTAAGCTTCCAGCAGGAACGCAAACCCCATCCGTTTCACGTATCAGCTTGAATGCATTCCCTGTCCTTGCAATGAGTATCTCCAATGAAAAGATGAATTTGGAGCAGCTTACGAAGGAAATAGAAGAAAATGTATTGCCGCGCTTTCAAGGTATTGAAGGTGTAGCGAGTATTCAAGTTTCTGGACAAAATGTTAAGGAAGGTGAACTATCCTTCAAAACGGATAAGCTAAAGCAAATCGGCTTAACCGAAGAGATGGTGAAAGGCATCATCCAAGCGTCAGCTATTTCTGTACCGCTAGGTATTTATGAATTTGGCGAGACAGAGAAGGCGCTGGTCGTTGATGGAAACATAACGACTGAGAGTGATTTGAAAAACTTAGTCATCGTGCCAGGTGTTAAGCTTAGCGATGTTGCTGATTTAAGCATCGTAGGCAAAGCAGAGTCTATTTCTCGTACGAATGGCAAAGACTCCATTGGGTTTAACGTCGTCAAAGCGGCTGATTCCAATACGGTTGACGTTGTTAATAATGTAAAAGCAGAAATAAAAGAGCTTGAAGGCAATAATGATGGTTTGTCTATTGTAACGACACTTGATCAAGGCAAGCCGATCGAGGATTCCGTTCACACGATGTTAAGCAAGGCGGTAATCGGCGCATTGTTCGCTGTCATTATCATTATGATTTTCTTGCGCGATATTCGTTCCACGATTATTGCTGTCGTTTCGATTCCACTTTCCATCCTGATCGCTCTTCTGATTTTGAGTCGGATGGATATTACACTGAACATTATGACACTTGGTGCGATGACCGTCGCGATTGGGCGGGTAATCGATGACTCGATTGTCGTTATCGAGAATGTATATCGACGAATGGCGCTCCCTACAGAGAAGATGAAAGGCAAGGAATTGATTCTTGATGCGACGAAGGAAATGTTCGTACCGATTTTGGCTTCCACAATCGTAACGATTGCCGTATTCCTGCCTCTTGGACTTGTTTCGGGCATGATTGGTGAAATGTTCTTGCCGTTTGCATTAACGATTGTATTTGCTCTACTAGCATCATTGCTTGTTGCCATTACGGTCGTTCCAATGCTGGCGCATATGATGTTCCGCAAAGGGATGAAAGCTGGCAAGGCGCATCACGATAAGCCAGGCCGCTTAGCGGAATGGTACAAAGGTGCACTTCGCTGGTCGCTTGATCATAAATTGGTTACTTTTGGTTTAGCAACACTACTACTTATCGGAAGTCTGTTCCTGCTTCCAGTGATTGGAACGAGCTTCATTCCTGGCGACGAACAGAAAATGATGATTGTTTCCTATAATCCAGCACCTGGAGAAACGCTTGAACAGGTAGAGAAAATGGCTCTTGAAGCTGAGAAGAAATTGCTCGATCGTGAAGGTGTTACCGTCGTGCAATATGCAGTTGGCAGCCAAAATCCATTTAGCCCAGGAGCTTCTAAACAAGCGTTGTTTAACTTGAGCTATGATGAGGATTATGCTGGTTTTACAGCTGAGAAAGAAAAAATTGTACCTATGCTGCAAGAGCTAGGCGGCAAAGGCGAATGGAAACAGCAGGACTTCGGAGTCGGAGGTCTTGGTGGATCGGGCATATCGATGCTTGTGTATGGTCCGGATATGAACACTGTTCAACCTATCGTGGATGACCTTATGAAGAAGCTTGCAGATCATAAGGATTTGAAAAATATTGATTCCAGCTTATCGGAAACGTATGAGCAGTATCGCCTTGTAGCTAACCAAGAGAAGCTTAGTCAAAACGGATTAACAGCAGGCCAGATTGCAATGGCACTTAGTCCTGTTCGCGAGCGTCCCGTTCTGACGACAGTTGAAGTGGATGGCGAGGAATTTAACGTTTATGTGAAGGTTGATACAAAAACCTATACGAATAAATCAGATCTAGAGAATGTGAAATTGACTACTCAGTTAGGTACTGAAGTGGCTTTGAAAGATGTCGTGACTATCGAAGAAGGTGAGTCGCCGAATACGATAACAAGACGTGATGGTCGTATGTATGCTGAGGTTTCAGCAGATGCAATTTCATCTGATGTCGGTAAGGTTTCGGCAGATTTGCAGAAGATGATTGATGAGACTGATCTTYCTGCTGGCGTCGATATCGAAATGGGTGGAGTAACGGAGCAGATCAATGAGTCATTTATGCAGCTAGGCTTAGCGATGCTTGCAGCGATTGCTGTCGTTTATCTCGTACTTGTCATTACATTTGGTGGTGGACTTACACCATTCGCAATTCTGTTCTCCCTTCCGTTTACGATTATCGGTGCGCTAGTAGCACTGTTAATTGCAGGAGAAACACTGAGCGTTACCGCAATGATTGGTGCCCTGATGCTCATTGGTATCGTGGTCACGAATGCAATTGTCCTTGTTGACCGTGTTATTCAAAAAGAGAAAGAAGGACTTTCCGTCCGCGAATCACTTATTGAAGCAGCGGGTACACGTCTTCGTCCGATTCTAATGACGGCAATTGCAACCGTAGGTGCGTTGCTTCCGCTCGCATTTGGATTCGAATCAGGCGGTTTGATTTCTAAAGGTATGGCGGTTACCGTAATTGGCGGCTTGACGAGCTCAACACTGCTCACGCTCATTATCGTACCTATCGTTTATGAGTTCTTGAACCGTAAACGCAAACCACGCACTGCAGAAGAAGCATAACAATTCGAGATAGCAGAGAGGCTGTCACAAGGTCATTGATCTTGTTGACAGCCTCTTTTTTTAGTTGTTGCTTTTCAAATTGGGCGATTAGGTAAATGGATTAGTAACACTAGCGGAGCTTTTTTCATACGTATATGTCATGAACGATTATCGGCATATGACCAGTTTGGGTTGTTCTCATTTTCATTTCCTATTTTGTGAATGCCGATGATAATCACATGAACATATAACGGAGGCTACTAAGATGAATGAATTTAAGAACGATCTTCAAAATTTGAACACGGATGCATTTAAATCGAGTGGAATGACGCCGAATGCGGGTCAAGGCCAAATGGATCCCAATAATGCTCGGTTGTGTATTGGCTTTTGTATTGGTTTTTGTATCGGCTTTTGTTCATGCGGCGGCTGTGGCGGCTGCGGAGGTTGTGCAAGATGCGGTGGCTGTGCTCGCTGCGGAGGCGGCTGTGCCCGCTGTGCTGGTTGTGCCCGTTGCCGTTAGTCAACTATTGAGATGTAAATAGAAGGTTCAAGACACCCCTGCAAACGCTTTTCGGGATGCTGGGGTGTCTTTCTATGCGAGTGCAGGTATGACGGACAAATAGCCATACATATCTTTATAGAGGAACTCTTGTTACGAAAAGCCAGATTTCAAAATAAGGAGGAATGAATTTTGGATCCTTCTATGCGCCTTAAAGTGAGAGGAGATACTTTTTTTCTCCCGAGCTCGGACGGAAGTGTCTATTTCCGCAATAATATCGGTTCATTTCGGATGGAAGGCAGTACAATTGATCAATGGATAGAAAAATTAATTCCGGTGTTTAATGGTGAGCATTCATTGCATGAAATAACGGATGGATTGACAGATCAATACCGTGATCATGTTTATGAGATTGCAAAAGTATTGTATGCGAATGGCTATGTCCAAGATGTGAGTCAGGATAGGCCGCATCAGCTTCCGAGCCATATTGTTAAGCAATATGAGGCTCAGATTGAATTTTTGGACAGCTTTGATGGGTCTGGGGCATACCGTTTTGAGCTGTTTCGAAAGTCCAGCGTGCTTGTTGTCGGGAACGGGAATTTTTTGGTTTCAGTAGTGAAATCATTACTTGAATCCGGCCTTCCTCAATTTCACTTCATCAATATGAACGCGGAAACGACGGGACCTAGACGAATTACGGAACTGGTGCACCATTACAGACCATTCGATTCAGAGATCAAGGTGGACGAGATCAGCTTGCCGAAGGATGGGGGAGTGGAATGGTCATTAGTAATACAGCCATACGATGCAATATTTTATGTGTCAGATCCAGAAGGGGAAGCTGAGCTTCAATCTCTTAATCAAGTATGTAGACAAAATAATAAAGTGCTGCTGCCGGCTGTAATTCTAGGGCAAGCAGGTCTAGCGGCTCCGCTCGCCTATTCAAATTCGGAGGGTGACTGGGAATCAGCAAGACGCAGAGTCCATTATGCTTCTATTTATAAGGAAACAAATGATTATGCTGTTTCATCTGTTGCGGAATCGCTGCTCGCTAACGTGATCGTTTTTGAATGGCTAAAAACAGCTGCAGGTGTAACGAAATTACAAAATAATAAACTGTTTCTGCTGAACCTAGAGACGCTGGAAGGCAAGTGGCATCCGTTTCTTCCTCATCCGTTAGTCAATCAAAAACAAATGGCGAAGAAGGTTGAAGATTATGAGCTTCTGTCGGAAGAGAGCACAGGAAAACGTGATTCAAGCGGATTGCTCCCTTTCTTCAGTCAATTAACATCCATGGAGACGGGCATCTTTCATATTTGGGAGGAAGGAGAGCTGCGTCAGCTGCCGTTGTCGCAATGCCGGGTTCAGTCCGTTGATCCGCTGTCAGAAGGCCCAGCGCTGCTGCTCTCGGAAGTTGTATGCAACGGTATTAGACATGAGGAGGCACGCAGAGAAGCGGGGCTTGCTGGAATTGAAGCCTATGTGTCTCGTATGGCAAATATATTCATCAACCAGACTCCTGAAATTGGCTCTGCATTAGAGCCTGTGCTTATGAGCGTAGGAGCAGGGGAGACGATCGAGGAGGCCGTCTGCCGCGCTTTGCAAAAGTATTTATCCGAAGAATGGATAAGGCTATACGAAGCAGAACCTCCTTCAATCACGCCGATGAAGCTTAGTCAAGTTGAGGATGAACGATGTCGTTACTATATAAATGCGCTAACCACGATGCAAGGATCACCTTCCTTTGGCATCAGTGAGACTGTAATTGGTTTTACAGTTGTATGGCTGAGAACAAACGATTGCTGGTATCACGCAGTTGATTTAAATGAAACGAGGGCACTTCGCAGAGTTCTATTGGGTGCATTGCTGGACATTCAGAATAAAGATTCTCTCTTTAAAGGGAAAATAAATCAATTGGCTTCTGTAAATGTGAAGGAAGACGAAGTGGTGAACCTCTCCATAACCGAGTGTGATCCATTTGAGCATCGAGAGGTTCTGAAGAATGCTTTGATGCATCTACAAAATAACCAAAAGCGTCTTCTTGTGTATAACTTAACTTCGGAAGCTTTTTTCAATGAGGAGCTGGCGGGAGTATTCGGCATCTCGCTCCGAGAGGAGACAGAAGAGTGAGCGCTAAAATGGCAATTGTAGGCGAAGGGCTGCTTGCAGATTACGTAACCGATCTATTATCTGAATTTTGTCAGGTTGAACGAGTGAGTGATCTGTCGTTTGGTGTTCCAGAAACGGCAGAGCTTGCGCTCGTACTGAGCGATGGCTATGATTCAGCTTCTCATCTGATGGCAGAGGAAATGTTTAAGCAATCGGGGACACCATGGCTGCGCGGCTTTGTATCCTTTGGTGAGGGCGTAATTGGTCCGCTTGTCATTCCCGGGACAGCAGGCTGCTCGCAGTGCGCTGATCTGCGGCGTTTGATGGCTGGAAATGATCGGAAAGAAATGTGGGAGCTGCAGCATCTTTTTATGCACGGTGAAGTTTATCCGGATATTTGGTCTTCTCGAAGCGGGCTTCTGCATGTGGCTCATCATATTGCTGTTGAAGCTGAACATTTCCTCCTTAACAACAAGGCTCATCTTGAAAATCGTGTGAAGCTGGTACATTTGCAAACGCTCAACAGCTCGGTTCATTTTTATTTGCCTGATCCGCTTTGTACGATTTGTGGAGAAATACCTGATGATTCGGCTATAGGTTCGCGTATTAAGTTGCATCCAAGCCCAAAAATTAGCGAAAATAGCTATCGAACTCGTTCGATGAGTGAGCTGAAAGCTGTATTAGCCAATGATTATCTGGACAATCGCACAGGGTTTTTGAACGGAAAAATGATTGATCTGATGTCGCCATTTGCGGATTCGAGCATTATTCTACCGATGTTTTCGGGAGATGAAGGCTGCGCTGGCCGTACAAATTCTTTTGCAGACAGTGAAATGACAGCAATACTAGAGGGTTTAGAACGTTATTGCGGTATATCGCCTAGAGGAAAGAGGACGGCGGTTCATGACAGCTATGAGCATTTGAGTGAGATTGCCCTTGATCCCGTTCGGGTAGGCGTGCACGAGAAGGAACAGTATGAGCGTCCCGATTTTCCGTTTCAACCATTCGACCCGAGCAGAAAAATCGATTGGGTGTGGGGCTATTCGTTTTTGCAGGAGAAGCCTATTCTCGTGCCGGAACTGCTCTCTTATTACAGCTCTGGCTGCGGCCATGGATTTGTATACGAAACCTCAAATGGCTGTGCGTTAGGAGGCAGCTTGGAGGAAGCTGTTTTTTACGGAATACTGGAAGTAGTAGAACGGGATTCATTTCTCATGACCTGGTATGCACAGCTTCCGCTTGTTCCTATAGATCCTTATTCCTCCGGAGATCTGGAATTAACCTTAATGGTGGAGCGTTTACGTGATGTCACCCAATATGATGTCCATTTATTCGATTCGACGATGGAGCATGGCATTCCGAGTGTATGGGTGCTTGCCAAAAACAGAACGGAAAATGGCGTTAATATGATTTGTGCTGCTGGGGCGCATCCCGATCCAGTGCGGGCAGCAAAAGGAGCCATCCATGAGATCGCTGGCATGCTGCTCGCGTTTAATGAGAGGTTAGAAGAAAACCGTGAGCAGTATGAACGCATGCTTCATGATCCTTTTCTAGTTCGGCAAATGGATGATCATTCGATGCTGTACAGCTTGAAGGAAGCTGAGGAACGGTTGAACTTCCTTCTTCAAAATGAGAGGCCGCTCCGTACATTCGAAGAGGCATTTAAACCAAGGCCAAAGCATGCAGATTTGACAGATGAATTAAACGTTTTCCTCAAAGTTTTCCGTGAATTAAATTTAGAAGTTATCGTTGTTGATCAAACGACGCAGGAAACGCTGAGAAATGGGCTCCATTGTGTAAAGGTGCTCATTCCAGGTATGCTCCCGATGAGTTTTGGTCAACATCTTGTCCGCTTGAGAGGACTTGAGAGGGTGCTGCGAATACCAACTGAGCTGGGTTACGTCAAGGAGAGGTTGACGCATGAGCTGCTTAATCCTTATCCGCATCCGTTTCCATAAGCACTGTCTGCTGTCATGCAGTGGATCTCGGCGAGTTGGCACTTAGGAGGGGAGATATGAGTCTGAAGGCTTTTTTGCACCAATTGCAATATGATCCAGACAAAACCAAACCTCAAGATGTGGAAATTGATTGGGATAACGCTCCTCTACCGTACAAATTATATCGTCATGTACCGGCATTTCCTCTCGCTTCGGATGTTCCGCTTACTTTGACGGGCAAACGGGAACATACGATGCCAACGCTACGGGATATAGGCCATTTTCTTTGGTATACGTTCGGGCTGACACAGCTTAGCCAGTCTGTTCTTGAACAACATGCAGGGGAGGAATGGGAGGACTCCTTGCAGCTTTGTAGACGTTTTGTTCCATCAGGCGGAGGGCTGTATCCAAGCGAAGTATATCTTTATTTAAAGCTGGATGAGTTACCTAACGGAATTTATCATTATGATGTGGCGCATCATCGTTTGCTGCTGATGCGTGAAGGCCAATTTGATCGGTATTTGAGCAATGCGTTAGGTGATCGGTGTGACATAACAAACGGCTTTGGAGCCGTATTTGTGTCCACTTTTTTTTGGAAAAACTTTTATAAATACAATAACTTCTCCTATCGATTGCAAGGATTAGATGCTGGCTTGCTCGTTGGCCAGCTGCTTGAAGTGGCTAAACGTTATGACTTTGAGGCGGGTGTTTACTTTCAGTTTCTAGATGGCGCCATCAATCATATGCTTGGTCTACCTGATACGGAAGAAAGTGTATACGCTGCGATTCCTCTTGCGATAGATGCAAATATGGAATGGTTCCACCATGGTGATAGCGCCGAAAAAAATATTTCTTCAGATGAATTATGCAGTATGCTTCCGTTAATTAGACATGAGCACTACATGCGATCAAAAAAGGTATTGGAATATCCGCTGCTCATTAAGCTAAATGAAGCCTCCATCATGGAATCCACACGCGCGATTAAACAGCTGGAGGGGCAGCAAATACTAGCTAGCAGTAGCGACGTTTTTGCTTTACCGAGCGTAAATCGGATGATGTATGATTTAGCATCGGTATGCAGGCAGCGCTACTCGCCAGAAAGTGAATTTGTATTGGAAACCGTGAGCATAACCGATTTGGCAGCACTATTGCAGGAGATCATGATTTCTTATAAGTATCGTAATGATTTGGATGGTTTAGTGCGAAGTCCATCGTCGCGCGTCCATTTATATGGCTGTTTTTATGGTGTTGATGGGATTCAAGATGGAGCGTATTACTATGATGCTGCGGCTCACGCGCTGCAGCTTGTCCGTGCGGGTGACCAAAGGCCATGGCTTCAGTATGGCATGTCTTTGGATAACGTAAATTTATTCCAGGTGCCGCTTACTTTTCATGTGGCAGGTGATCTGGAGCATTTTCATAAGGAGCTTGGCTTTCGCGGCTATCGTATTCAACAAATGGAAGCGGGAATGCTCGTTCAACGTTTGCTGATTGCTGCTTCCGCATTGAGGATGGAAGGACGACCGCTGCTAGGCTTTGATGTTAGCTCCATGAATGAGCTTTATGAATTAACGCCAAATGGACTAACGAGTCTTATTCAAATTCCTATTGGCCCATGTCGACCTCGCTCGCGACTCGAAGGCAGTTTGTCGCAATAGTTGATGAGGAGACAAAAGGGCAGATTGAATGATGGCAATCATTCAATCTGCCCTTTTTATGTTTTTCTTTTTTAACCGTTAGGCTGCTCGGCTGCTGCCTTCTTCTGAAGCTCCCCGGCTGGCTGGCATGTAACTGGGAAGCAAACATGGTGCGGATGGTGATGCATCATAGGGTGGAACCAAGCATGATGATAATCTAAAGTCGAGAGCTCCCATCCATCATGAGGATGATGGTGATCGTAGTGCATATGCTCATCCCACATCTCATGCATCATGGGATGATAATCATCCATCATGTGATGAAAGTGATGCATATGGTGGAAATCCTCCATCATCGGATGAAAATCCTCCATCATCGGATGGAAGTGATGCATGTGGTGAAAGTCATGAAATTCGTGCATGTAAGGATAATGATGCATTAGACTTAAATCAACACAGCAATGAGCTGGGGCGGGAGCCGTCTGTGCATTCACAGTTTCCGGTCCCAAATTGGCTTGGGCAGGGTTTGTTTGCATTTGTTCATAGTACTCAGGCATAACAGCCGATTGTGGCATATAAGATTGATTGCGTATCATGGTGTGCCTCCTTTTTATCATACTCTACAATATGCTTTGAATGAAAAAAGGGCACTTATCCCTATAAATTGGGCTGCAGCCTTTAGAAGTGAAGAATAGGACGGAGCGAAGAGGGTGACGCTAATACCAYTACAATCCATGAAATAGGTGGTTGCAAAATGATAATTAATATTGTAATTAAGGCTGTGTTCGCACTTCTTAGCTTTACGCATACGGAAGTGTTTGCGACAGAAGCGGCTCATTTGCATGCGGAGCCGTCCTACGCAAAGTGGGGAAAGCTGGCCATGCAAGAAACGTCAAAAGCATACGAGGATGCTTCAATTGTCAATTACAAATACGAAGGAAGAAAAAAGCTTGCTAATGGAGAGTCAGAGGAATGTTTTGTTCTACTGTTAAATAAAGATGCCAAACAATTCGCTATTCGCGTTACGATAAGAATTAACACGATTACGGACAGACTCATAGATGTGGAATTGAAAGAGCTAATGAATGGAACTTAATTGAAACAAAACAGCTGCCAGCTTCGTAATATAAGCAAATGTTTTAAATACACGCTTCTTTATGAAGCGAGAGGAGCATAATGATGCTAATTTCAACAACACCAACAATAGAAGGCCGTCCTATTCAAGATTATATAGGAATCGTAACAGGAGAAGCGATTATGGGTGCAAATGTCGTTCGTGACTTTTTTGCATCAATTACAGACATCGTTGGAGGACGCTCCGGTGCGTATGAGAGCAAGCTGAAGGAAGCACGTGACGTAGCCATTGATGAGATGAAAAATCAAGCCGCTAAGATTGGAGCAAATGCAATCGTTGCGATCGACATTGATTATGAGGTTGTGCGTGAAGGAATGTTAATGGTAGCTGTCAGCGGAACAGCAGTACGCCTGTAAAATAATTTACCATAAAATTGGAAAACGATAAAACTATGATCATCTTAAGCACAGCTTATATGATCAAGTTTTGTCGTTTTTTTTTTGCATTTTATGATTATTTAGAAAAAGAAGCAACAATTCAATTGTAAAATCCGTTAAAATAAGGATATGTATAAATGGAAGATCAAGTAAAGAGAGGGGTCAAATGGTGAACCGTTTTATTCATTTAAGAAATCGAACTATCGCTTATGCGGTCATGATTAGTTTGATAGCAGCTTTCTTAGCGGGAACTGGCAGTGCACAGGCAGCAGCAACGGAGAAGGGAATTTCATTGGAAACGAGTGTCGGATTTCAGGGCTATATGAAACAATCCGAATGGTATCCTGTACGGCTTACACTGACAAACCAGACAGCTGAGGATTTGAAAGGTGAAGTTGTTATATCTATAGTAGGGTCTAATGACTTGATCATACCCACAGAGCTGCCTCTAGGCACAGCCATACAATTAACAGCATCTATTCAAGGCGAGCTTCTTAATCGGAGCAACAGTAAAATACGTTTTTTTAAGGACTCCTACAAATCAGGCAAACCTATTCCGATTTTCGGCAACGATTACATAAACGCAAGAACAGCCAACAGCTACACCATTGGTGTCATATCTCGTGACCCGGATACTTTGAATTTTATGCCATCGCTAAATCAACGAGGCTACGAAATAACGGTCATTCCGATTGCGCAGAAGGAACTGCCCAGCGATCCCATTTTACTCAAAACACTCAATACGATCGTTATCAATGATATGCCAACCACGGGCTGGGATGAAGCACAGGTTAAAGCGATAAAGGATTGGGTACAGCAAGGCGGCACACTTGTGTTAACTGGAGGAGTCGGCTATGGCAAAACGGCAGATGCCTTTAAACAGATTGCACCGCTAGAGTCGTCAGGCACATCGACCATATCCAGCGCGGACTCACTTGCCAGCTTCGGGGGTACCGCACTTGCACTTGAAAAACCTTTGGTCGTCTCGACAGGTCGTATAATAGATGGCAAAACGGAGCTTGCTGAGAATGGCCTGCCGCTTGTCGTATCCCGTGAACATGGATTTGGCAGCGTTATTTATTTCGCTTATGATCCATCGCTTGAGCCTATGTCTACATGGACTGGCAGCGCGATGCTATGGGCGAAGGTGCTTAAAAAAAATTTGACGCCGATTCACCTTGGCATGGTGAGCATCAACAATAATATGAAATGGAATATTGAAAGTATTATAGATGAGTTCCCGTCGATTAAACCGCCCAACTTTATGCTGCTTATGTGGATGTTTATCGGCTATATGATCATCGTAGCGCCAGTACTGTATATAATTTTAGCTAAGGCAGATCGAAGAGAGTGGTCTTGGTGGCTTATCCCTGCTTTTTCTGTTATTACCGGTTTCGCAATCTTTTTCTTCGGTGCAGAAGATAAGCGTAATTTATCAGCCCATACGATTGAGATCATTGAGTTGACTGGACAAGGAGACGCTGTACGATCAGGTGCAACTGCGGTGTTCATTCCAACTGGGGGAACAGTGACTGCAAAATTTGATAAAAGAGTAAATTTATCTTTTTACGCCAATTACAACCAAAATGGAAATCAGAATATGGATGATAAAACGCAATTGATTTCCGAAAATGATTCGACTACAGCACTATGGCGCTCCGTTCCCTATTGGTCGACACGGAAACTATGGATAGAAAAGCAGACGATGACCAGTGATACGGGGCAGCTAACCCTTTCTTATAAGCAGGCTAGACATGCGATTGAGGTAACTGCTACCAACAATACGACAACTAATCTTACGAATGTTTCCATGCTAATCAATGGGCAAGCTCAGCTCTTTGGCGATTTGAAGGTCGGCGAGAGCGGGCAAACGACAATTACAACGAGTACGGTTAATCAATCAGGCTATTTCCCTTATGGTCAAATGATGTTTCCTAATCCATCTAGCCGAGGCAATGACGGGTATAATCGAGAGCGACAGCTTGTAGACAGCTTTGGGAATCGAAACAATGGCGGCATTGTCCCGCCGGAGCCCATAGTAGTTGGCTTTAGCACTGATCATGAGCAGAATTACAAGGTAAACGGCGAAACGATAAAGACGGATAATTTGAAGCTGTGGGTTCAGAAGGTCGATACCTCTTTTATTGATGGGAATCGTGTCATCGTACCAGCAGGTCTTATTAATCCCATTATTACGGAGAATGCCACGAGTCAATTGCAGCACTACGGGAACGGTTCTTATTTTGTAGGCGATGGCGAGCTTATATTTGAATATATTTTGCCAAATGATCATGATGCTGTATACGATCATCTCGAAATCCTATACAACAACAGTACAAATGCTTCAAATCTCACATTGACTGTCTGGAACGAGAAAGAAGGAAATTGGACAGATTCAAGCAAAGCTGAAGCAGCGCCAAAAGAGTATTTGATTAACAATCAAATTGTTCGAATGAAGTTTTCTGTCATTGGTTCTGTGGACATGACTTTACCGCAGATTGCTTTAGAAGGAGAGATACAGAAAAAATGAGCAAAAATCACGAAATAGAGATCATTAATGTGGAAGTGCCTAAAACGGAACCTGCGGAACAACCATCAAATGATGCGCCTCTGGTTCCGATGATTGAAATCAAACAGCTTTCCAAAACATTCGGAACGTTTCAAGCGCTTAAATCGATAGATCTAACGATTCCAAAAGGAACGGTATTTGGTTTTGTTGGCCCCAATGGGGCAGGAAAATCAACGACGATGTCAATTCTTGCGACATTAATGATACCCACCTCAGGCATCGCAAAAGTAGACGGATTTGACGTGACCAAACATCCGCATGAGGTGCGTAAGCGAATTGGATATATGCCGGATTTTTTTGGCGTGTATGACCAATTCAAAACGTTGGAATATTTGCATTTCTATGGCGCCAGCTATGGTATACCGAAGGCGGAGCGGGAACAGTTGATTCCGCAATTGCTGGAGCTGGTCAATTTGAGCGATAAAAAAGATGCTTACGTTGACTCGCTCTCTCGGGGAATGAAGCAGCGGCTTTGCTTGGCACGCTGCCTCGTTCATGATCCAGAGCTCCTTATTTTGGATGAGCCTGCTTCCGGCCTTGATCCTCGAGCTCGGATTGAGATGAGAGAAATATTGCGAGAGCTGAAGTCAATGGGGAAAACGATCATCATTTCTTCACATATATTGCCTGAGCTCGCCGAAATGGTAGATGAAATCGGCGTCATTGAGCATGGTGAAATGATTGCGATCGGAAATGTCGCAGATATTCAAAATAGATTGCGTGTCAAACGTTTCCTGCATGTGAGATTAGTTGATCGGGAGTCAGAAGCGGAGCTGTTTTTGCGTGATCGCCCTTATGTTAACCGAATTTTCCGAGATGATCGTGGAATACAAATTCACTTTGGCGGACAGGATGCCGAGCAATCGCAGCTGCTTCATGAGCTGGTTGCAGCAGGTTTTCAGCTGATCTCCTTCAGTGAAGCGCAGACGAATCTTGAGGATGTGTTTTTGGAAATTACGAAAGGGGGAGACGGACTCGAATGAAGGAGCAATCGGCGGCAAGAGATGGCCGAACGAGCTGGCGCCACCAGCTTATCAATCCCGTACTCAATAAAGAGTTCAAGCTTAGAATGAGGACGCCTCGCGCGATGTGGACGCTGTTTTTTTATTTATTTGCAATCGGCTTAATGGCTTTAAGCGCTATTTATTTAACTGAAGTAACCTCTGGACGAGGACAGTCCTATAATCCTGAGCAAAGCAAAATTTTGTTTTATTTTATGAGCATGGCACAGCTTGGGTTGATTGCTTTCATGGCACCGGGCCTCACTTCTGGTGTTATTAGCGGCGAACGCGAGAAGCAGACTCTTAATTTGCTGCTCACGACGCAGCAGAGTTCAGCCACGATTGTGCTTAGCAAGCTGGCATCGTCATTAAGCTTTATGGTATTGATTGTGATCAGTACGATTCCTGTATACAGCATGATCTTTTTGTATGGCGGCATCTCGCCAGAACAGCTCTTTCTTGTTTTCTTGTTTTATTTATTTATTATGTTTGTACTTGGTTCCTTTGGCATATTATTCTCGACATTGTTCAAGCGAACAATGATTTCTGTCATCGTAACGTATGGCGTTACGTTGTTTATGTTTGCCGGAACAGCATTATTATTTGTTGTACTCGTAGGCGTGATGGAACAAATGCCGCAAACGACTACAAATGCTTACAGCTGGATCGGTCATATTATTGCCTTGAATCCTGCGGCTGCTTTGTACAGCATTTTAGATCCGCTCGTCTCAAATCAAGCCTTTTCTGTAAATTCGATTGGACAGAAAGGGTATAACGCGCCGATTGCATTGTGGCAGGAGTTCATTATTATCTATACGCTTCTCTCCATCCTTGCTTTATGGCTGGGTATTCGTAGGCTTCGTCCTCGTTTGAGACGGAAATAATGCTTGAAAAATAATTTATGGTTACCAAAGAGAGAGTTGTGAAGCAAATCATGCTGTAGAGGAAGGTTTTGCTAGGCAAATGATGCTTACGAAGTAAAGTTTTGCTTTGCAAATGATGCTTACGAAGTAAAGTTTTGCTTTGCAAAACTTATAGGAGGGCCAGTTATGCAAAAGAAGTCGTTGGTTGAACTGCTCCAGCCTGTTAGACGCAGGTTGACAATGTTTACAGTGAGCCGTTATGCGCTGATAGGTTTACTTGGAAGCAGTGCTGCTGGCCTTTTGCTGCTTGGTGCAAGCAGGCTGTGGCCTATTATGCATGTTCGACTGCTTGTGTTCATCATTGCTAGTTTAGGTTTCGTTGTTGGTGCGGGCATTGGATTATGGAAGCGTGCTTCCTTAAGGGAAGCAGCTAGAATGATGGATAAACAAGTAACCGAGGATGCGATATCAACTGCTCTTGATGGGTTAATGCGTGAAGAAAATCAGGCTCATCCGATCGTTATCATGCAGCGAGAAGTGGCAACAGAGGCTGCTGATAAATATGTTAGCGGATTACATGCTTCGCTGCCGTGGCCAGACTGGCGAAGCTGGCGTTTACTCATCTATAGCGCAGCTGCTGTATGGATCGTTTTGGCGATACTGCTTTTTCTGCCTAATTCTCTTGACGAACGAGCGGAAGCGCTCGCAGCGGCAAAGGAAAGGCTTGTGGCGCTGGGGCAAGAAACGGAGAAGCTTACTGATCTCGCGGAGGCAGCAGAGCTGCCAGAGGATCAGAAGCAGGAGCTGCTTAAACCACTGAAGGAGCTTCGCAGCAAGCTCGATTCGCTGGACAGCGATGGAATTGAGGCGCTAGAGCAGCTGGAGGCTGCGATTAACAAGCTGGAATTAGCAGCTGAAGCGGCACAAAAAACGGCGAAGCGGTTGGAAGCTGCGGCGAATGCGATGAGCAATGAACCAAGCCTGCGGCAGCTCGGTCAAGCTTTGAAGGACCGAGACGCCGCAGGCATGCAGCAAGCGATCGACGCTATGCGATCGCAGCTGCACCAACTGTCGCCAGCGCAGCGTGAAGCGCTGGCGAGTGCACTTGAGCGGATGGCAGCAGAGCAGCCGCAAGAGCAAGGCGCCGCACAGCTTGCTGCGGCGCTTGAACAGGCGGCGCAGCAGGCGCGCGCCGCAGGTGATTCCGGGGCGGACGGCGGAGCCGCCCCGGATGGCGAGAGCGCCGGCGATGCACTCGCGGCGCTTGAGAAAGCGCTCGCCCGCGAACTATCGCAGGGCGAGCTGGAGCAGTTGGCCCGAGGTATGGCGGGCCAGCTCGGGCAAAGCGGGCAGCAGCTGGCACAGCAGCTTGCTGCGGAAGGCGCCGCGGGCGCAACGCCCGGCACTGGCTCTAGCCCTAATGCTGCATCCAGCACTGCTCCGCAATCTAACTCTAGTTCCAGCTCTGGCACTGGCTCTGCCTCAGGCACTGGCTCCGGGTCTGGCACTGGCTCTAGCCTAAGCTCTGGCTCCAGCACTGGCACTGGCTCTGCCTCAGGTTCTGGCACTAGCACTGGCTCTGCCTTAGGCACTGGCTCAGGTTCTGGTTCTGGTTCTGGCTCCGGTACTGGCTCTAGCTCTGGATCTGGCTTTGGATCTGGCTCTGGCTCTGGCTCTGTCTCTAGCTCTGGCTCCGGCACTGGCATTGGCACAGGCTCAGGTTCTGGTTCTGGCTCTGGATCTGGCACTGGCACTGGCAATGGGACTGGTTCTGGTTCTGGCTCCGGCTCTGGACCAGGAGCTGGCACAGGAGCCGGCGGCAGAAATTTGATCACAACGCCTCGTACGATGCAAGGCTCCGGTAATGTGCAACAGGATGGTGGTCCTTCATCAGGGGGGCAGACCGTTAATGGCGGTCAATCCCCGATGATTGATGGAACGACACGTCCTTATGAGGATGTCTATAACGAATATGCAGCAGAAGCGAAGCAATCGCTAGGACGCTCTCAGCTGCCTGATAGTATGCAGGAGAAGGTTAAGCAATATTTTGATCAAATTCAACCGAACCGATAATGGAGATGATCCGATATGATTGAATCCAAAGCACAGTTAGATGAGGCTGCCGCGCGGATTGCTGCATTGAAAGAAGAGATTGGCCGTGTCATCGTCGGTCAGCAAGCCGTTGTGGAGCAGCTGCTCTGGTGTTTGCTTGCCGGGGGTCATGCCCTACTCGAAGGAATACCAGGCCTTGGCAAAACGATGCTGATCCGGACTGTTGCGGATTGCATCTCTTTGCAGTTTTCTCGTATCCAATTTACGCCTGATTTAATGCCTTCGGATATTACGGGTACAACACTGATAGATTTTGGTACCCTAGGCGCACCCGCACATCGGTTTCAAGCAGGGCCGATTTTCGGAAATTTAGTGCTCGCTGATGAAATCAATCGGGCAACGCCCAAAACACAAAGCGCATTGCTGGAAGCTATGCAAGAGGGTACGGTAACAGCAGGCGGGGAGACACATCAGCTGCCAAAACCTTTTTTTGTGCTGGCTACCCAAAATCCGATAGAACAAGAGGGAACTTATCCGCTGCCTGAAGCGCAGCTTGATCGTTTTTTGCTCAAAATTGGAGTGGATTATCCAAGCCGCGAGGAGCTTAAACAAATCGTGCTTCGCACAACTTCAATTACTCAGCCCAAAGTATCGGTTGTCCTTTCCGCGGCTGAATTAATGGATCTGCAAATGTCCGCTAAACAGATTTTAGTCGCCGATGAGGTGCTTGATTTAGCGGTTAAGGTTGTTATGATGTCGCATGCTGGCGAGCCTGACGCACCTGAAGAGGTTAAACGATACGTTCGATTCGGAGCGGGGCCGCGTGCTGTTCAAGCCATTATCGCTGTAAGTAAAGTTAGAGCATTGTCAGCTGGAAGGCTTCATATTTCTTGGAATGACATTCGGCAAACGGCTTTGCCGGTGCTTCGGCATCGACTCGTGCTTAGCTATGAGGCGCAAGCGATGGGCATATCGAGCGACCAGATGTCCGAAGCCATTTTAACGGCCGTAGAGGCCGCGCGATGAGCGTGAGCAAAGAWTCAGCAGACGCATCACAGAATGCCCATTCTCCATCAGCCGGACTTTCGAATCAGGAAGCTTTGAAGCTATTATTTCCTAATCTGTCTTTTCTTACGGAGCTTGAACGAATACGTATTCGTGCAGGCAACCGCATCAAAGGTTTGCTGGCAGGCAAAAGGCGCTCCAGCTCGCTTGGCGGATCGCAAGAATTTGCTGATTATCGGCCTTATTCATCCGGTGATGATATCCGCCGAATCGATTGGAATGTTTACGGCCGAACAGGCAAAGCGTTTATTCGGCAATATTGGGATGAACAAGAGCTGCAGGTTAGCCTCTACATCGATGTATCACAATCCATGGCTTTTGGACATTTAGATACAAACAAGCTTCAATATGCATTAAGACTAGCTGCATGTTTAGGGCATATCGCGCTTTGCGGAGATGATCGAATTTCGGTGCGTTTGTTTCGTGATACGATCATTAAGGAGCTGCAGCCGCTGCATGGGCGTGTTTCTTCATCAAAACTTTTTCATTTTTTAGCAGATGCCATGCAGCAGCTGGAGAGGGATAGCGATTCTTCTTCCCCTGCCGCAACAAAATTCGTTAACATGGCAGCACCATTCCAGACGGCAGCTGCATTGCCGAGACGTTCTGGTTCCGCGTGGGTACTTACAGATGCAATGTTTGAACAGGGAATCGAAGAGACTCTCATTTCGTTAACAGCAGCAGGTCAACAGGTCGTGCTGGTACATCTATTGTCGCCTGAAGAGTTAAGCCCCGATTTGAGCGGAGAACTCAAGCTAATTGACAGCGAGCTGGGGACGGGAAAGGAAGTAGCGATAGGTCAAAAGCTGCTTCAGGAATACCGCAGTGCAGTTGCAGGCTTTCAAAATGAACTGAAGAGCATATGCGCAGCACGCGGCGCCTCCTATATTTTCGTGAATACAGGTGTTTCATTAGAGGAAACGGTTAGACACACTTTTTTATCCTCGGATGTACTTAACAGCTAGTACCAAATTTATCGCTTTATAAGGTTTTTGCATATGTACTTTCCTAGATCTCTTTAACGCATGATTAGAATGGATTGGAGGGTATTGGATGCAGTTTTTGTCCGTGGCATCGGCTTGGTTTGCATTTGCGTTGCCAGCTATCGCTGCCATGTATATCCTAAAGAGAACCTATAAGAACCAGCATATCGCTAGTCACCTGCTATGGAGACGGGTATTGCAGGAGCAGGAAGCGAATCGGCCATGGCAAAAGCTCCGCAGCCGCTGGCTTCTCATTTTGCAGCTGCTCGTTGCGCTAATACTCGTTATCGCTTTAATGGAGCCAATAGTCATGAGGCAGGCACCACCAGATGGTCATGCTGTCCTCCTCATTGATCGTTCTGCAAGCATGTCGGCAAAAACAGGAGATATCAATTTTAATGCGAAGACACGACTTGAATCAGCAACAGAAGCAGCAGAGATCTGGCTTGACAAACAATCAAATGCTCGATTGATTACGATTGTTGCCACAGGCGCGCAACCTGAAGTGTTGACGAATCGCCAAAGAAACAAAGAGCAGATGAAACGACAACTGCAAGCGATAACTCCTTTTTATGGAAAAACAGATCATACCGCAGCCCTTTCGTTAGCAGATTCTTTGTTGCAAGAGGATTCAAATGGAGAGGTCGTAATTTTTACAGATGGCCAGTGGTCAGATGCTGCAGAAGCCAACAAGCTCAACCTGCATGCAAAAGTTGAGCGTGTAATCGTAGGACAAGCGAGCTCTGACAGCAATGTATCGCTTTTATATTTTGGCATCAAAGCAGATTCTAACGATAGCGGTAAAAGTGTGGGTATGATCACGATACAAAATGACAGCAAGCGGGAGCAGACGGTAAACCTTGATGTATTCGCTGCAAATAATGAGAGTGACGTAAAAAAGCAGATTCTAGCTGCAAACCGAACCGTTATTGTTCCAGCAGGCGCGTGGGAGAGCATGGAGATCGTCGATCTTCCTCCAGCCCTTTATTACAAGGCCAGAATTGAACAACGCATGGATGCTGTTGTCATTGATAACACGGCATTCCAATTTCCGACAATTCCAAGTGCTAGGCAAGCACTTCTCATTTCGGAAGGAAATTTGTTTCTGGAGAAAGCACTTCAGCTGGCAGGCGTCCAAACGGTAAAAATAAGTCCAGACAGCGTCGTTCCAACAGGTGAGCAGGTTAATAAGCTGGATTGGATTATTTTAGATGGGATGAATGAACGGCTGTTGGCCGACACTGAATGGTCCCTGCTGCTTAAATCAAAGCCGCTATGGATGATCGATCATCCCGATCAATCGGATGAAACAGCAAGCATTCCAACGAACACGAGAGTAGAGAAGAAGGAGCATCCCCTTACGACTTATATCACATTTGCTGATACGCATATTGGTCGATTGGAGAAGCCTGATGCATCTGAACTTTTATGGGGAGAGCCGGTACTTAGCTATGGCGGAATACCGGCAATTTATGCAGGCAAGGAGAATGGCAAGGCGAAGCTTCGCTTTACTTTTAATTTTCAAGATACTGATTTGCCGCTCCGGCCAGAGTTTCCAATTCTTATCCTTCAAGCTGCACAGTGGATGAGCGGCGGTTCTCATCTTGAGCTTGGTTCTGTCATTTCTGAGCAGTTAATGGAAATTTCTCTACATACGAATACGGTTAAAGCGGTTTGGGAGGCGGTTGAGCTTACAGGAGGAGACTCCCGAGCTGAGCGTGCGCTGCTTCGTCAGTCAGCAGAGCTTGATTTGGATTCAGCTGGATTATATATGGCACCCTCCATTCCAGGGTTATACCGCCTCGTAGAAAGCGACAAAGAACAAATGGCTGTAAGCAGTCGGTTGCTCGCTGTCACAGTTGATCATGAGGAGCTTCAGAATAATGGAGCCGATGCAGGGGTATTTTTGCCGAACGCAACCTCTGAGCTCGCTCCAGCTACTGGCATAGATCGTTCAACAGAAGAACAGCAGATATCATTGCAATTGTATGTTGCGATTTTATTGCTCTTCATAATGGCAGCTGAATGGGAGGTGTATCGCCGTGGGCTTTCAGGCTGAGTTCCCGCTCGCGTTTCTATTGCTGCTTCCTTGGCTTTTATATATCGTTTGGATGTTCAAAATGACCCTTCGACTTCGCGGCCGCAGAAAAATAATGTCTATTGTCACACGATCGATTATACTGTTACTCCTGATTGCAATTGCGGCTCAAGTCCAGCCGTTTATTGAGCGGGAGCAGCGCAGCCTCGTATTTGTCGCTGACAGGTCAGAGAGCATGCGAGCCGATAAGCGTATAGGCAAGTGGATAAATGAGGCGTGGACTGCTAAAGAAGAAGCTGATCGGGGAGGAATCATTTCTTCTGGGTTAAATGCGGCAGTTGAACGGACGGTTACGAATAAGGACTTAGCAGTGGATAACGAGTTTAATTTCCAAGCGAATGTCAATCGGAACTATACTGATTTGTCACAAGGGCTTCAGTTAGCAGGAGCTATGCTGCAAAAAGAAGGCGGAGGACGTATTGTACTGCTCTCTGATGGTGCAGAAAATACAGGTGATGTGCTTCGACAAGCACGTATGCTCAAAAATGCAGGTATTTCAGTTGATGTTGTCCATATTAACACTTCGGTTGTAACGGATACCTCGATTGAAGAACTGAATGTACCGGCAGCTCTTAAGCAAGGGGAGACCTTTACCTTTGAGATTGCCATTAACAGTACAATTGCGGGTCAGGCGCAGCTTCGACTATATGCAGATGATACTGAGCTCTCTGTATCGGATATTCAACTTGAAAGAGGCGGAAATCGTTATTCGCTGCAAAGCGTTGCGCTGGACCCGGGCTTTCACCGTTTTAGAGCTGAAATATTTACGGCAGGCGATGAACAGCCGGCAAATAATACAGCACATGCCTTTAGCCGGGTAAGTGGTCCACCAAACGTATTAATTGTGGAAGGCGTCCCTGACTCCTCAGCTAACATAGAAGCTGCGCTGCAAGCTTCCGTCATCCGTTACGAGATGATATTGCCAGAGCAATTGTCGGTCGAGCTAGCACAATATGCAGCATATGACAGCATTATTTTGAATAATGTTTCTGCTGCGCGTATAGCCGAGAAGCCGATGGAATGGATTGCAAAAGCCGTTAGCGATTATGGGGTAGGCTTGATGATGGTCGGAGGTGACGAGAGCTTTGGGCTTGGCGGTTATTTCAAAACGCCAGTTGAGCGTGCGTTGCCCGTATATATGGACCTGCAAGGAAGAAAACAAATTCCATCGCTAGGACTTGTACTCGTTATCGATCGATCTGGAAGTATGTCGGACGGGAAGCTTGAGCTAGCGAAAGAAGCTGCCATGCGAACGATTGAGCTGCTGCGAGATACCGATACAGTAGGAGTAGTCGCATTCGATTCTTCGCCATGGTGGGTTGTAAAACCGACGAAGCTTACAGATCGCCAAGCTGTCCTTGATCAAATCCAAAGCATTCAGCCTGAAGGAGGCACCGAAATATTTTCAGCGCTGAATGAAGGTTATGAAGGTTTAAATAAGCTTGACGCACAGCGAAAGCACATGATTTTGCTGACGGATGGTCAATCTTCAACGAATTCCAACTACAATACGATTACAGATGCAATGAATGAGAAAAATATGACGCTATCGACAGTTGCTGTAGGAGAAGACGCCGATCAAAAACTGCTTGAGCAGCTGGCGAAAAAAGCCAAAGGGCGGTATTACTTTACGAAAGACGAAAGCACGCTTCCCGCTATTTTTAGCCGAGAGACCGTGATGATGTCTAGAACGTACGTCGTGGAGCAAACCTTCACACCAAGTATCGGTCAAGCAGGAGAGTGGTCTTCCCTTTGGCGCAATGGATTGCCTGCAATCCATGCCTATATAGCAACTACGCCGAAAGAAACAGCTGAGATTGCATTATGGACACCCGAAGGCGATCCACTCCTCGCACGCTGGTCTTATGGTTCTGGAAGGACGGTTGCATGGACTAGTGATTTAAGCGGAAAATGGTCAAGCCAATGGGTGCAATGGGCTGAGCTTCCTAAAGTTTTCGTTGATTGGGTAAAATGGACGTTCCCACAGTTTGAGCATGCTCCTTATACCATTTCTGCACAAGTTGATGGTAATGAAGCAAAGCTAACCGTTCATTCACAGGCGGAGGCAGCAGGGGCTGACAGCAAGCTTTCCGCAGGCATCCTGAATCAAGAGGGAGAAAGCGAACGGAAGCGGTTAATGCCAGTGGCGCCAGGTAAGTTTGAAACAAAGCTAACGGTTGCTGAACCCGGTGTTTATTTAGCGCAGATTGGTCATGGGGAGAGTCACTCGTCTATTCAAAATGGGAATACGGCAGGATTTGTGATCCCTTATTCGCCAGAATATCGAATCGCAAATCAGGATGGTTTAAAGCTGCTTGAGCAGGTGGCCGCCACAACTAGTGGAAGGATTTTAGATCCAACAGACCCAAAGCAAGCCTTCCAATTTGAACCTGATCGTACACGGCAAGTTTATAACTGGACACATAGCCTTCTCGTGGCAGCACTGCTGCTATGGCTGCTCGATATCGCCATTCGCAGATTGTCTATTTCATGGAAACGTGGGTTTCAGCCGATTATCCAAAAATTTCGTACAAAAACGAAGTTATCAAACCAGCGAGATAACGAAAGAGCTTTAAGTGGCCATTCGTCAAGCTCTGTGAGTCGCTTAAAGGAAAGAAAGTCAGAAGCAGTCCGTTTTTATAGCGGAGATAACCATCCACGATATCGTGAAGAAAAAGGCCAATCGGGAGATGCTTCGGACAAACGAGACGATGAGAAAAAAGTGAACGTTTCTACGGCGAGGAACAACGGCGTACAAGTGCCAACCAGAGAGGTGGAGCGCACGCAAGAAAATGATCCCAGTTCTGCAAGAGAACTAGATTCGAGTCGAGTAAATATGCAAGGCAAAGTAGAGAACGGAGCCACGATCAATCGTCTGCTTGCAGCGAAAAACAGAAAGAAGCGTTAGTATACTGCTATCCATGCGGAGGAGGTGCTCATTTGAACACGATAAAAAAAGAACATCGAATGGAAAGCATTCGTTTTTTTGTACAAGAATTGATTTCATCGATCAATAATGAGGCGAAAAAACAAGAAGCGTCTATTCATTTATTCGGCGTTGCTAGCTTGGCCTCCATGTTGGCAATGAAAAGAGGACAGGATGACGAGCTCGCTTCAATCGCAGCATTGCTTCACCGATATTATGATTACAAAACCGGTATTAGTGAGTTTTCTGGTCTTAACAGCGCAGAATCCGTACGACCTTTTATTCGGGATTTGGATCTGTTTACGAAGGAAGAGCAAAATACAATTCTTAGAGCAATCTTTTATTATGAAGACAGAAGCAGAAGCCAAGGGCCGTATGAAGAAATTTTAAAGGACGCCTATTTATTGCAATTGTATCTTCACCAGCCAAATCATTGTTTTGATCAAGATGGGAAAAGTAGACTTGAAATGGTTTTAAATGAACTTATGATTCCCGCTAAGTTTGTAGGAGCGTTAATAAACTGTGATACTGGCGGGACGGATGAGCGTTCAACTACGCGCGAGCTGCTTGCTGACATCGCAGAGTCGCTTGCGGCTAAAGATATTATTGGCGTTCCTGGCGATGAACGGTATAGAGAGATATGCCGATATTGGCCGGACTCTGATATCCATAAGGTGTTGAAAAATAGCTGGTGCGCTGCATTTGTTTATTATTGCTGCAAATTAGCCGGCTTTCGTCTCCCCATTCGTTACCCGAATGGTGTTTGTCGTTTTGCGGGTGTAGCTGCTTGGCTGGAATGGGCACAACTGCCTGAAACCGGATTTTTTTATAAGGATGGGCAGGATGGATTTAAACCTCAGCGAGGCGATATTGTCATTTACGATAAGCTGCTCTCTGATGAGCCTCATGATCATATTGGCATTATTTTGAGTTGCGAGGATACTCAGATACTCGTAGCTGAGGGTAATCGAGACAATCAGAACTACTCAGATGTTTTTTACAGGGAAAGACAACGCTTTATACTGGGATACATACGGATAAGCAATGACTACCAATATGAATGGTGCGGCGAGTACGTTCCAATTACTTAATGCTATTAATGATTAAGTAGGTTAATCAAGATAGACATGAGCTGGCCATAGCGTTACAATGCTTGTAAATGAAAATATAAATGCAGCGCTTGAAGGGATGGGTAACATGTACTCAGAGATTACGACAGCCGAGTTAGAGAGCCAGTTGAAGGAAGGTAAAACCTTAAATCTAGTTGATGTTCGTGAAACAGAGGAGTGGCAAGAAGGCCATATTAAAGAAGCACGCAGCATCCCGCTTTCGTCGCTCCAAGAGCGGATTGATGAGTTTCAGCAAGGGGAAGAAGAGATCATTATTATTTGCCGCAGCGGCGGCCGCAGTGGGAAAGCTTGTGATTACCTCGAATCTCAAGGTTATAAAGTTGTAAACGTAGCTGGCGGCATGCTTCAATGGCAAGGCGAAGTAGCTACTGGAGAATAATAGGTTTCTAAAAAAGCCCAATGCGGGCTTTTTTTTATTTGCATATTCGAATGCAGGAATAGATCACCTAAGGTAAAAGTATCAAATGAATATATCTATTGTTTCTCTTGCTGCGATTAACGAAATCAAGCTATATTTAATCCAAATTATAGGGGGGCTTGATTATGTCGCACACGAAACCGAGCTTATCGATTCAAGAAGTGAATACGGTGCTGCAGCGTCACTTTGGAAGCGAAGTAAGCCATATTACGGCTAATGAGGGCGGTAACTTCAGCAGCGTTTTTTTCTTCGAATGGGCTAATGAACCATATGTGATACGCTTCAATTCATCCAAGGAATCATTTCTGCAGGAAGAGACGATTTCAAATCTGCTTTCTTCACAACAGCTGCCTTATCCGAAAGTTTGCGGTATCGGTGAAGAGCGGCATTTCTCCTATTGTATTTCAGAGCGAAAGCTTGGAATCGTACTGGCGGATTTGCAGGCTGAGCAAAAAATGGCCGTTGTCCCGGATTTGGTTCATGTCATTTCCAAGATGAATCAGGTTCAATTAGGACAAACAACAGGATATGGCCCGGTCATAGACGGGAAAAATGGTCAATATGCGGATTGGGAGTCATTTGTAGCAGCGTTTTTTGCAGAGAATCAGGAGGGAACCTTTTGGGAAAACTGGCATGAGCTGTACCAGACGACCTGTTTAGAGCGTGATGTTTTTGAAGAGATATATTCGAGGCTGATGGCATTTTGCAGCTATAACACAGCGCATAGACATTTTGTTCATAATGATTGTCATGAGTGGAATATTATTTCTGATGGCAGCAGCATTACCGGAATTATAGATGCAGGGTTCATCTATGGCGACTTTTTGATCGATATAGCGACGATAGAAGAAGCTGTACCTGGTATAGATTTGGGTGAAGCATTCCGTTTTCACTATGAGCTTTTAGGCAAACCAATTGAAAACTTTAAAGAACGGCTTATTGGCGCTCGATACTTTAAAGGTCTGGACGGTCTTCGCTTTTTTGCGAAAATGGGCTGGGATCATGCATATATCGAGCTTCGCGATAAGCTGCTATCTCTCCCTAAAGGGTAAATCATTAGAATGCCTCTCTACACACGCAGAGACATTTGCACATATAATGAGAACACGCAACTGACAAAATGCTGACGGTTTTTGTGCAGTTTGGATATATTTTTATGACCATTTGAGGTATCCTTAGAATCACACTGTTTTTTAGAAAAATACTTCAGGCATCATTGTCCATGAAGTAAAGGATTGGGTGATTGAAATGATTGTTATCAAAACGAGTGAAGAAATAGCAAAGATGAAAAAAGCTGGTGAAATTTTAGCTGCTTGCCACCGAGAGCTGCGTACATTTATTCAAGCAGGCAAAACGACGTTAGAGATTGATAAATTTGTCGAAGCTTTTTTGCAAAAGAATGGAGCAACTCCCGAACAAAAAGGATATCACGGCTACCCTTTTGCAACATGCGCCTCGGTTAATGATGTAATATGCCACGGTTTTCCAAGTGAGCGGGCATTAGTCGGTGGTGATATCGTAACCATTGATATGGTGGTCAACTTAGACGGTTGGTTAGCAGATTCCGCTTGGTCTTATGCAGTCGGCAATATATCGGAAACATCGCAAAAGCTGCTTGATGTGACAAAGGAATCCATGTATAAA
This sequence comes from Paenibacillus sp. TAF43_2, assembly GCF_052113545.1. Lineage (NCBI taxonomy): Bacteria > Bacillati > Bacillota > Bacilli > Caryophanales > Paenibacillaceae > Paenibacillus > Paenibacillus sp. TAF43_2. The sequence continues at coordinate 7,582 of NZ_JBFRDK010000052.1, read as the reverse complement.
GGGATAGAGCAGGCTGTAGTGGGAAACAGAATCGGAGACATATCTCACGCGATTCAAGCTTTTGCTGAAGCACAAGGCTTCTCGGTTGTAAGAGATTTTATAGGTCACGGAATTGGTCAGAAAATGCATGAGGAGCCTCAAGTGCCTCATTATGGCCCGCCGAATCGTGGTACACGTCTAAAAGCCGGGATGGTTTTGACAATTGAGCCTATGCTTAATACTGGGAAGTACCACAGCAAAATCGATGAAGACGGATGGACGGCTAGAACGATCGATGGTGGTTTATCTGCGCAATACGAGCACACGCTTGCTATTACAGAAAATGGTCCGATTATTTTAACCGAGCAATAGATTTTATAAATGAACAGACTATAGCAAATTAATATGGCCTAATGGCCACTACTATAAATTTCATTGTACTTGGCCTGCGTGCCTGTTTGTTTCTAGTGGAACAACGGGTTACAGGCTTTTTTATTTTGTAGATCAAAATTTTGAGTTTAGAAGCTGTCCCTAAAAGGGCGTGAGTGAGTGGACTTTTATCGATGTAGAAAGAACCTTCCAAATCACTGTGAAAGTGGAAACGAAGGTTCTTTTCTCGAAAATGAATAGATGTAAAGCTTGGGTATGGATTCCGAAGTTAACTTTTTGGAACACCCTTCTTTTGAAACGTTTTTTAATGACATGTTACTTTTTTAATAGGAAGAGTGTCTTATTACATATCAGGCAGAAGTGAGGTTCATGCATATTTCGGATAAACAAATCGATAATCAGTTCAACACCTTGAAGAGAGGGAGGAGCCATAATGAGCAAAAAAATGGGATATATGTTATTGGGCGTTTTCTCTTTGCTGCTTGTCATTTTTTTATTCAACTGGCTTAGAACAAATACTGACAATTTCGGAATGCTGCAGAGCTTCTCTGTGACGATTAATAATCAATCGGATTATGATATCGTTTCGGTTGAAACTGGAATTATTTCAAGCCTTGAAAAGCATAGCTATGCAAAAATAATTAAAGCAGGCGACACGGTTCGAATAAAACCGCAATTGAAATTAACAGGTGAAGGTGCTGTATACTTGAAATATACGGATGACAGGGGAATGACGAAGGAGACTGTTGCTTGCGGCTATACCGAATCCCTTTCTGGGAGCACGAAGTTAACCATTGATAATAATGGAGTTGCAGAAAATGAACAAAAGTGCATGTAAAGCTTGTTGAACTCTCAAATGTGCAGGTTCCGTTTTTACAATTTTTAATTAAACGTAATGATAATAATGGTTAAACCCTTTTCTCATTTGTGAGATAAGGGTCTTTTTTGTGCGGATAATTGTAGACTGCGCTGGGTGGAACTCATCCCTTGTAAACTGTAAATCTCTAGTTAAAGTAATAAATATAACTAATATTTTTTAGAGTACAATCTATATTTCTTCAGGTATTTTATTCCTTTCTGCTTTGATAAGATTTTTGTGTAAGCGTTATCAATTTATATTTAAGACAAGGGGGATGGAAATGCGAAGGAAGTTAAGTATGCTATTGGCGTTCATTTTGCTCTTCGGTATGTTGACGCCGATAGGAAGATTAGGGAACACAGCTCAAGCCGCATCAACAACGGTGCTTCAAAATGGGTTTGAAGATGGAAATGCTGGCAGCTGGCAGCCGTTTAATTGCAGCGGAGGCACTGCGCAGGCAGCCGTTTCTTCAGAGCAGGCCGCAACGGGATCAAAAGCGTTGAAGTTATCTGGGCGGGGGAGTGTTAGCTGCAGCCCAAGCATTGAGCTCAATGCTTTGCTTCAAGAGGGACATAGTTACGATATTTCGTTTAAAGTAAAGCTTGGAGCGGGTACTGATCAAGCACATGTTACGATGAGAATGACTGATCAAACGAATAACTTTGATTGGATCGTGGGCAACCAAAACATTGATGATCAAAGCTGGACAACCTTCTCCAAAACATCGTATACGAGACCTGCTGGCTCAAAAGCAATGACGATGTATTTGGAGACAGTTTCGTCGACTGCTGATGTGTTTATTGATGATCTCTTGATCGTAGATCATACACCAACTGATAATCCCGGCAGTGGTGGAGGAACTCCGATTGGGCCATTGGAATTCGGCTATAACTTCGATGATGGTACAGCCGAAGGCTGGAAACCAAGGGGAGATGGCGTAGCCGTATCGGTATCGCAAGAACAGCAAAAGTCAGGCCAATACAGCTTGAAAACGACAGGCCGTACGTTGGACTGGAACGGGCCGACCGTTAGTGTAGTCGATAAAATGACGAAAAATGCAAAATATGAGGTTACAGCTTTCGTCAAGCTTACTGAAGTGCCTTCGGCTTCCAGAACGATAAAGTTATCGGCTGAACTGGATGCGAGTGGATCCAAGAGCTGGGTAAGCATTGCTTCAGCAGCAGTAGCTTCGACAGATTGGGTACAGCTCAAGGGGACTTTTAGTTTCAATTCAAATTTAACAGATTTAAGCTTCTATGTTGAAAGTTCGGGTGTAAAAGACGCTTATTATATCGACGATATTAAGGTCTTAATGACGGAACTGCCGCCTAAGACATCCCTACCTGTTCAGACAGATCTTGCGAAGCTGAAGGATGTTTATCAAAAGTATTTCAAAGTAGGGGCAGCGCTAGAGCCGATTCAGCTTGAAGGGAAAAGCAGAGAACTTCTAGATATGCATTTCAGTTCAGTCGTTGCTGAGAATGCAATGAAGCCTGGTTCAATTAATTCAACAAAGGGAACTTACAATTTCGAGAGTGCAGATAGACTTGCCAAATACGCAAGAGACAACAAAGTGAACATGCGATTCCACACGCTTGTGTGGCATGAACAAGCAGCAAACTGGATGTTTAACGATGATAATGGCACCGTATTGATTCCAACTCCAGAAAACAAAGAGCTTGTTCTCAGTCGGCTAAAAGATTTTTTAAGCGTTGTGGTACCAAGATATGCAGACGTCGCCACGGATTGGGATGTCGTGAATGAGGTCATTGATGAAGGCAGACCGAATGGTATGCGTAATAGTTTATGGTATCAATTAACAGGCGAAGATTTCATTAAAGTTGCCTTTACTGAAACGCGTAAATTGCTCGATGAGTTGTATGTGCAAGACCCGATAAAATATGCAAAGGCTAAAAATTCCAAGCTAGTTATTAATGATTACGGAACAAACAATCCGCAAAAAGCAAACTTTTTATTAAACCTTGCAAAGAGATTAAAAGCAGAAGGTGTGCCTATTGATTCGGTTGGCCACCAAACTCATATTAACATTAGCGGACCGTCAATTCAGCAAATTTCTAATTCAATTAAGATGTTCGGTGAGGCCGGCTTCGACAACCAATTAACTGAATTTGATGTCTCGGTTTATTCGAACAACACGGATGCCTACCAAGAAGTGCCTCAAGATTTGCTTGCCAAACAAGGCTACCGTTTTAAAGAGCTATTCGAAGAATTGAAGAAATTGGACGATATGGGCAGGACAGCTGAAAATCCGGAAGGCTGGATAAGCAATGTTACCTTCTGGGGAATCGCTGACGACCATACATGGCTCCACAATCGTCCGGTCACTCGTCAAGACGCGCCATTTGCTTTCGATAAAAACTTCCAAGCGAAACCTGCTTATTGGGGAATGGTTGATCCAACGAAGCTGGTAGCGGTGAAGAAAACTACAAATGCTGCAAAAGGAAGTCCAAACCCAAGCAACATCAATGATATTTTCTGGAGTACAATTCCAGCTATTTCATTGGAGAAGAGCGGCGTATTAGAAGCTGCTATGAAGGTGCTGTGGGACGAAAATAATATCTATGTAAAGGCAATCGTGACTGATCCATCGAAATTTGCTGGTGATAAGGTCGATTTGTTCGTGAAGAGCGGAAATGAAATTAAAAAGGTACAGGTTGAAAGAGGGGCAGCTAACGCTGTAGAAACGAATAAAGGTTATACAATTACTGCTGCTATTCCGTTAAGCGGAAGCACAGTGGACAGCAAAGTATCTTTTGATATTCGCGTCACAGATTCTGGTTCAGATGACGGTACTGAGCATGGCAAGAATGGCAGTATCATTTCGTGGAGCGATCTTGGAAACAATCAAGATCAGAATAGCAGCGGTTATGGCGAGTTGACGCTTATCTCAGGAACAAAAGTATCAACTGCAAAATACGGCACGCCTATTCTCGACGGTGAAATGGATGCAATGTGGGCGAGCGCCAGCAAGCTTGCTACCCAAGTTAAAGTAGAAGGCGGCGAAGGATCTAAAGCTGAATTTTATACGATGTGGGACGATAAACATCTTTATGTTTATGCTTTGGTAACCGACAAAAAATTGTCGGATGCGAGTCCAAACCCATGGGAACATGATTCCATTGAAATTTTCGTAGATCAAAACAATGGAAAAACTAGTGCTTATGAGGGTGATGATGGCCAGTATCGAATTAATTACAAAAATCTGCATACGGTTGGCGGTCATGCCTCTCATGACAACTACACTTCGGTGACGAAGACAGTTTATGGGGCTGATAATATTGCTACCGGTTACATTGTAGAGGCTGCAATCAACTTGGATTTGATCACCCCAATCAACGAGACGATCATTGGTTTTGATCTTCAGGTCAACAATGATGATAACGGTACGGGTAAAAGAGATAGCGTATGGATGTGGAACGATCCTACAGGAAAGTCTTATGAGAACACCTCACGATTCGGAGTGCTTGTATTAGCTGGCAAGCCTATTGGCGGAGGAGACCCAGGTCCTGGCGGCAACGGCAACACAGGCAGCATTCCTGCTAATAAGCCAGGAGAAATTAATGCTATTATTGATGCGAACGGCAATGCTAAGGCATCTATCAGTGCTGCCGATGTGAAAGCTGCTATTGCAGATGCTAAAGCTGGTTTGCTGAAATTCCAGGCTAAAGCTTTGGATAAGGCGAAGCAAGTTGCATTCAATATTTCTGTTGAGCAAGTTCAAGCTGCGAAAACGGCAGGTATTAAAGACATCGAATTCAACGCTGGTCTTGCTACTGTTCAATTGCCGATTTCATTATTCGAAGCCACTGAATCGACAGGAAATATTGAACTCATTGTTAATAAAATCGCAGCTGAGACAATGTCTAGCGAGGTTCGTGAACAGATTGGAACGAATGCGGTTTATGATTTCAGCTTAATCATTGGCGGCAAGATGATAAGCCAGTTTGGTAATGGTCTGTCTGTAGGTGTATCTGTGCCTTACGAGTTGAAGAATGGCGAAAATGCAAATCAAATCGTCATATTGTATATTTCTGAGGATGGAAAGCTTGAAGTGCTTGCGAATAGCAGATACGATGCTGTTACAGGTTTAGCCAAGTTTACTACGACTCATTTTAGTAAATATGCTGCTGTTTCAATCGATGTAAGCTTTAAAGATATAACTTCCGTTACATGGGCGAAAGACAGTATTATCGGGCTTGCAGCTCGTGGCATCGTTACAGGTGCATCTTCACAAGCTTTTGAGCCTAATCGTTCAGTGACGAGAGCAGAGTTTATCCATATGCTTATTCAAACGCTAAACCTGAAGCAAGCAGGAGCGATCAGCACATTCCATGATGTGAAGGAAGGCGCCTGGTATTATAATTCAGTTGCTTCAGCTCAGCAATTAGGCATTGTTACAGGGTTTTCAGATGGGACATTCGGCATTAATGATAAAATTAGCCGGCAGGATATGGCAGCAATGGCATACAGAGCGTTGCAGAAAGCGGGAAAAACGTTAGAGCAAGTGAACGATAAAGCCCAGTTCAACGATGCAGCAGCAATCGCTGAATATGCCAAAGAGGCTGTAGCCATGCTGCAAGCAGCGGGTACAATTAATGGCATGGGCAACGGCAGCTTCGCACCAAATCAAACGGCAAGCCGTGCACAAGCAGCTGTCATTTTATATCAGTTGCTGCAAAAATCTGCGAAATAACTGCAATGATTTTTAAATCGTAATGTGTTAAAAAGAGCCGATAAGATGTTTGTTGGAGTATGAGTGCTGAACCCATTCGGGGGCTCGCCCATATACAACTCTTCTTAACGGCTCTTGGTTTATTTTCCAACTAGTACAAATACGTTGCCATCAGGAGCTTCGAATACAGCGACATGTCCAGACTCCGTAGCAAAGGGTGCTCTAATCCATTGAATTTCTTCATTTTTGCTTAACTCGTTGTGTGCTTCACGGACATCTTCAACCAGAATTTCAACTTCAGTAAATTTGTTGTCAGGATGATTGCTAAGAACAAGTTCAGAGCTGTCCTTCATTGGAAATTTTAGACCGATGATTTTCCAAACAAACCCATCCTCTAATACTCGTTCTATTTTCCAGCTTTCAGTTAGACCCATCGCAGTGTAAAAGGCAAGAGATTTCTCAATTTCGATCGTGTGAATGCAAACGCACTCTAGTTTCTTAAACATAAGGTCCAACTCCTTTGTTATTAATGAGAACATACGTTCTATAAAGGATTCTACTATTTTCCATATTGAAAAGCAACCATAAGCAGTATTATACTTTTTATGGATTGGGGGAATATAGGCATGCTTGAATTCTTGTATCACTACTATTATGAATCGACTGGTCCATTCCGCAATTTATCAGACTTAAATCCAGAGGAAGCAGATCGTGTTTTAAACGAAATTATTGTTCAAAATAAAGGCTTCGCCAGCAAACGGTCCGCGGATTACCTGAAAATTCGACGGAGTCTCGAATTAAAAGAAAGAGATTTATTTATAGATAAAGGCGGCATACCCATTCGGAAGTTTCCCCATTATATGACTCTCGGGGAATGTCCATGGCTCTTAGAATGGTATCCAGCAGGTAAAGTACTGCAAGTTCCAATGTCGAATTTCGAGTCAAATACGATTAGTTTTACTTATGGAGATTTGTTTCCGACGATGAGGTTCCAAGACGGAAAGCCTTATCGAGGTCAGGTCTATACTATGAACGAGATCCTTGAAGTAGTAAGAGAATTTGGATTGCCACAAGAATGGAATGCCAAAGGAGAGAGAGGACCAGAAAGATACATCGAAGTGCAAGTGTGGGATGATGAACCGTTGAACAAATGGAAGTTATAGTTCGAAAAATGCAGCGAGACTTGACACCGAGATACACTTCCTGTATAAATACTTCTAAGCATATGAGTTGGAAATAACAACATTAGCGATTGGGACAGTAGTCTAGGACCGATAGTTGCAGCGAGCCGGGTTAGTGGAAGCCGGTACGGATGTCTTAGATGAAGCGGGCCCATGAAATGGTTTGCCGAAACGAACGAAGTTACTTAGTAGGCAAATCCGGTCATTGACCGTTACAAAAATGAGGGGTCAAGCTGCTTAACAGGCTTGGCACTTAGAGTGGTACCACGGGATCTTTATGGCTCTCGTCTCTTATTTTAGAGACGGGGGCCTTTTTTATTTTGGCGTGCCCAGAGGCACGCATCTTCTAGCCGGTGAAAGTCCGGTCGTGGGAAGAGCCAAGACCTCGCGTAGCTAGGATATTTGCGTATGGCGAAAACTGTGCGTAAGAGCGTATCGACGAAAGTACCTGTCAGAGACAGGGCGAGCGACATGCCAGGC